>NZ_JBPJSJ010000003.1:0-209997 GCF_051225675.1 Natrinema sp. CGMCC1.2065
GCCGACGCGGCCGCCACCGACGACGCGACGGCCGCGGCGTCCGAGCCCGACGCGGACGCCGACGCCGCGACCGACGAGGCCGACGGGCGGGAAGCCGCACACGACGACGTCTCGAGCGCGATCACCGAAGCCGAGTCCGATCCCTGATCGGCGGTCCGCACGCACGGGTAACCGGTGCCTTCCGCCGGCGACCGGCCGTCGGTATCGGGCCGCGGTTCGGAACGGGCCGATTACCGCCGTTCGTTCTCCTCACGGGGTCCGGGCAGTCAGACGCCACGCTCGGTCGATCTCGAGCCGATATGGCCGACGTTTCGATGACGTTTCGATCTGTTTGTCGGTCCCTTCCCGCGCGGTTTCGACCGTCGGTTCGATCCGGACCAGTCGCCGCTCGTGACTGACCGAGTAACGAACTTATTACTAATCACGACTGTTCCCGATGGGTCGTCCATGGAGCGACGAAAGATCCTCCTCGGCAGTGGCGCTGCGCTCGCAACGGTCCTCGCCGGTTGTTCCAGCGACGAAACCGGCGACGACGAGTCGAACGATGACGACGACGAGTCGCCGTCCGACGGCGGGAACGGCGACAACGGCGAGCCCGACGACGAGAACGAGTCCGACGTCCCCGGGATGGACACGGACGCGATGAAACTCGACAGCGAGAAGGTGTCGATCAAGGACGTCAACAAGGACGGCGACGAGGTCGACGTCGTCGCGACGACGACCACCACCGACCCCGACGTACTGCGTGCGGAACTCCAGTCGATCGGGGAGACGCTCGCGGCGTCGATCACCGACCCCGAGGCGTTCGCGGCCGAAGTCAACAGCGTCACCTGGGTCCTCGAGCAGGACGGTGCGATGGTGATGTCGTTCTACGTCGACGTCCAGTGGGCGATCAAGTACATCAACGACGAGATCGACGAGGACGAACTCGCCGACCTCGTGTTCGGTACCACCGACGGGTAAGCGCGGTCGTCCGTGTGGACGGCGTCGTTCTTTCGGTCACACTCCGACCAGCCGCGGGACCGACCCGACGACCGGCACCGTTGCGACCGCCCCGCAGACCCCGGCCGCTTACATCGACCGCGGCGCGGCCACGCCCAGGATCGACAGGGCGTTCGCGACCGTGTGTTTCGAGGCGGCGACCAGCGCGAGTCGGGCCTCGCGAACGTCAGGATCGACGTCGTCGGCCAGCACCGGACACTCCCGATAGAAGCCGTTGAACCGATCGGCGAACTCGCGGGTGTAGGTCGCGATCTGGTGGGGCTCGAGGTCGTCGCCGGCCTCGTCGACGACCGCCGGGAACCGCGCGATCGTCTCCAGCAGGTCGCGCTCGGCGTCGGTCGCGAGCAGGTCGGCCTCGAGTGCCTCGAGTTCGACGTCCTGGTCCGCGAGGTCGGCCTCGGGGTCGAGGCCGGCCTCTTCGAGGATCCCACAACAACGGGCGTGGACGTACTGGACGTACGGCGCGGATTGTGCCTCGAAGTCGAGCGCGCGGTCCCACTCGAAGGTGATCGCCTTCGTCGGCTGTTTCGAGACGATGTCGTAGCGGACGGCGCCGATCCCGACCTGATGGGCGATGCGCTCGATGTCGTCGTCGTCGAGTTCGTCGTCGCGGATGCGGTCGTCCAGCCGGTCTTCGACCTCGTCGCGGGCCCGGTCGATCGCCTCGTCCAGCAGGTCGTCCAGATCGACGCCGGTCCCGCGACGGGTACTCATCTTCCCCTCGGGGAGGTTGACGTAGGAGTACAGCACCTGCCGGAGGCCGTCGGTATCGTTGCCAAGCAACTCGAGCGTCGTCCGGAGCTGTCGGGCCTGGAGCTTGTGGTCCTCGCCCAGCACCGTCACGGCCCGGTCGTACTCGTCGAACTTCCACTCGTGGTGGGCCAGGTCCCGCGTGGCATAGAGGGAGGTGCCGTCCGAGCGCAGGAAGACCAGGTTCTTGTCGATGCCGTGGTCCTCGAGTTCGAGCTGCCAGGCCTCTTCTTCGTAGACCGACTCATCGAGGTCTTTGAGCCGCGAGACGAGGTCGTCGGTGTCGCCGTTGCGCATGAAGCGGGTCTCCTTGACGAACTCGTCGAACTCGGCCGGTAGGCGCTCGAGACACTCGGTCATCCCGCCAAGCACCTGATCGACGACCTCGCTGACGCGCTCGTAGGCCTCGTCGTCGCCCGCCTCTAAGCCCTGCATGATCGACTCGATCTCGGCCTCGGCCGCTTCGACCTCTTCCTCGGGGGCGTTCTCCAGGAAGGCGTTGCCCTTCCGGTAGTAGCGCACGAGGTCGTACTCTTTCCGGTCGCGCTCGGGCTCGCTCTCTAAGTCCGCCTCGTCGAAGGTCTCGTAGGCCCACGTGAAGACGGCCATCTGCCGGCCGGCGTCGTTGACGTAGTAGTGGCGGTCGACGTCGTAGCCGGCGTACTCGAGCAGGTTGGCGACCGCGTCGCCGATGATCGGGTTCCGCGCGCGGCCGACGTGGACCGGCCCCGTCGGGTTCGCGCTCGTGTGTTCGACGACGACGCTCGCGTCGCGGTCGGGCAGGTGGCCGTAGCCCTCGTCGGTCGCCTCGGCCAGCGTCTCCGCGAAGTAGGCGTCGCTGGGCAGGAAGTTGAGATAGGGGCCCTGCGTCCGGACCGCGGCGACGTAGGTCAGCTCGTCGGCGTCGATCTCGTCGGCGACCTGGCCGGCGACCTGCGGCGGCGGCGCGCCCGCTTCGCTAGCGAGTCGAAAGGCGACGCTCGAGGCCAGCACGCTCGCGACGTCGTCCGGCGGTTCTTCGATCCCGAGATCGTCCGTCGGGAAGTCGAGCGCGGCGAGCGCCCCCTCGAGGGCGTCCTCGACTTCCGCGCGTAGGGCAAGGAACATACCCGCCCGTATTCAGGGCCGGAGTAAAGGGATGTCGGGTTTCGACTCGCGGGCGGAGCCGGGACGACTCGAGTACGATGACCCGGATAGCGTCCGCTAGATTCACCCGTGGAAAGGGGACAGCGTATCACTCCATGCGGCAGCCGATATACGGTGGCGCGCGCTGGCGGCCGCCTGAGTGCTACCGAAGGCGGTCGGTGACATCGTGCGAGGGATGAGTGAGCGACTGTGAGGAGCGAACGAATCGGCTGGGGAGGGCGTGGTTCTCATCGTTGCCACGATAGCAGGGCGCACCTCTCTGGTAACTCACAGCAGGAACGGAACAGTGTTTTCTGATAGATTCGGAAGCAAAGCGTCCTGCTATCGTGGCAACAGGGAATCGCCACGCCCTCCCCAGCCGATTCACTCACGCCTGTCGGCGTTCGCTCATCCCTCGCACGGCGTTATCGACTGCTCTCGGTATCCCTCGAGCAGTCGCCAGCGCGCGCCACCGCAACCGGATGCGGAGGCCGTGTACTCGATACGCCACTGCACTCGTCCGTCACTCGAGGCCGCGAGCGGCCTCCCGGAACCGCTCCTCGTGGACCGGTCGAAACGTCTCGTCGGAGGCGTCGAACGCGGCGGGGGTCCAGAACCGGGCGTCCGTCGCGTCGCTGCCCGCGACCGGCTCGCCCTCGGCGTCGGCGCGGTCGGCCACGTAGTGGACCGTCACGACGTGTTTGCCCGTTCGGGGCGGCATCGCCGACGCGGCCAGGATCTCGAGGTCGTCCGGATCGACGGCGACGCCGGTCTCCTCCTCGAGTTCGCGGGCGGCCGCTTCCGGGGGTTCCTCGCCGGTCTCCATGTGGCCGCCGGGGATCGTCCACTCGCCGACGCCCGGCGGGACGCCGCGCTCGACGCAGAGGACGGCCGGGTCCGGCCCGGAGCGGTCGACGACGGCGACGCCGGCACAGGGGACCGGGTTGTGCCAGACGATGGCCTCGCAGTCCGGACAGCGCTTTCGCTCGCGGTCGTCGGCGCTCGTCCGCTCGAGGCGGGTGCCACAGTCGGGACAGAACGTCGGGGGTCGGCTGACCATCTATCGACGGTTCGATATTCAGTCCTCATACGGTTTGCTGTAACGATTTACCGGTGCGACCGCAGGCCGCGTCGCGGTCGCACCGGAAATGACGTACAGCAGACCGTATCAAAGGGTCTTCAATCCACTGCCGGTCAGCGGGACGACGACGTCGTCCCCGTCGTCGATGACGCCGTTTTCGCGGTACTGCTCGAGGGCCGCCGCGGCGACCGCACAGGTGGGTTCGACGTAGAACCCGTTGCGGTGGAGCCGGTCGAGCGCGGTCTCGATCGGGTCCCCGCCGAGGGCGATGGCGTCGCCGTCGGTTTCCTCGATCGCCTCGAGGATCTCGGTGCCGCGTGCGGGTTCGCTGATCCGAATGCCGTCGGCGATGGTCGTCCCATCGCCGTCGGCGTCGGTGGTGTCGCCGCCGATCGCGGCGACGATGGGGGCGTAGCCGGCCGCCTGCGCGCCCAGCAGCCGCGGCATCCCGTCGACGATGCCGGCCTCGTTCAGCAGGGAGAAGCCCCGATACGCGCCCAAAAAGAGCGTCCCGTGACCGATCGGGAGGACGACGGCGTCGGGGACGGTCCAGCCCTGCTGGGCGGCCACCTCGAACGCGAAGGTCATCGTCCCGGCGTAGAAGGCGGGGTTCCAGGCGTGGCTGGCGTACCAGCCGTCGCCGGTCTGGTAGGGGGCGTCGCGCTCCTCGTCGCCCTCGACGGCCCTGTGACAGGCCGCGGTGACGTCTTCTCGAGAGCCCTCGATCCGAACCGGGCGGGCGTCGGCCCGCTGGATCGTCATCAGCTTCGACTGCTTGACGTCGGCGGGGACGTAGATGTCCGCGTCCAGCCCCGCCCGCGCGGCGTAGGTCGCGATCGACGCGCCGGCGTTGCCCGAGGAGTCCTCGATGACCTTCTCGACGCCGAGTTCGACCGCCCGCGAGAGCGTCGTCGTCGCGCCGCGGTCCTTGAACGATCCCGTGGGGAAGACGTACTCGAGTTTGAACTGCGCGTCCCAGTCGGGCGCGTCGACCAGCGGCGTAAAGCCCTCGTAGAAGGTGACGTGCTGTTCGATCGGGAGGAACTCGAAGAAGGTCCACAGCCCCTCGGTCGTGTCGAGGTTGTGCAGCGGGAGCGGATCGCCCTGCGGATGCGGTCGCTCGTCGAACTCCAGCGCGTGGCCACAGCCACAGCGCCAGGGCTCGTCCGGTCCGGCCTCGTAGACGGTCCCGCAGTCGGGGCAGGTGAGATCGGCCGCCATATCAGTACTCGTCGATGTCGGTTCCGACCGAGCAGACGTACTCGCCGGTCGCGACCTGCGGGAGCCGTCTGGCCCGCCAGAGGATGCCTTCGCTGTCGGCGGTCACCTCCGCTTTCGGCTCGCCGAAGGGGGTCGTCACCTCGAACAGCGTCTCGCCGGGGCGGACGCGGTCCCCGAGGTCTTTCGTTCGGGTCACGAGCCCGCCGGCCGGGGCCCCGTACTGCTCGAACCCCTTCGCTCGCGTCTGGGTCTCGAGCGGCTCCCCCTCCTCGAGGAAGTTGTAGTACCGGAGGACGTTGAACACGCCCGAGACGCCCTTCCGGATGCTCTCCTCGTCCCAGCCGACCGCGCCGCCGAGTTCGGGGTCGACGGTCGGGATCCCCTCGTCGGGGGCCGCGCGGGCCAGTTGGCCGTCCGGCCCCTTCTGGTCGAGGACGTAGCCGCAGCCGAAGGCCTTCGCCAGCTCGAGACACTGATCGTGGAGCCGGTGGCGCTTGCCGCAGCGGACCCGGACCTCGTCTACCATCCGGCTGGTCGACCCCTGGTGGAGATCGAGGATCAGGTCGGCCCGGGAGGCGGTCTCGAAGGTCGCGGCCGCGATCCGTTCGGTCGAGGTGCCGCCCTCGTTGCCCGGATAGGCCCTGTTCATCTTCGTGTCGTCGATCGGGTTGCGGTGTTCGGCCACCTGGAACGCGTGGTAGTTGACGATCCCCACGATCAGGATCGTCCCCGAGAGTTCGGCGGGGTCCAGTCGCGGCACGACCCGCTGGACGACGCCGACGCCGTTGAGTTCGTCGCCGTCGCTCGCCGCCTGCATGTAGAGGGTCTTCCCCGGCTTCGCGCCGTTGACCACGGCCACGGGCAGTCCGAACGGACTGCCATCCCGCGTCTCGCCGACCTCGAGACGGCCCGTATCGATCTCGCCGGGCCCCGCGCTCGCCGTACCGAGCGTCGTCGTCATATGTCCCTCACGATGAACCCGTTCGCCTTTATACTATCCTTTGATCTCGAGCGGTGGGAGCAGCGACGGGGCGTGCGGCCGAGCCGCTTGCCGGTTTCACGGAAACGAGACGGGGCGATCGCCCCGCCGCTCGGCGAGCCGCGGCCGACCGTGATTTGCACTCGAGGTGGGCCGTAGTTCGCGCTCGAGGTCGGCAGTGGCCCGCACTCGAGACCGCCCGGGGCTCGAGTGACCGAGCGATGGCCGTGTGTCGGTCCCGGTCAGCTACTGAGAACGGCCCGAAGCGCGAACCGGAGGTTTTCCCGCCGTTCGGCGACCCGACGATAGAAGTACGACAGCCAGCGGTCGCCGTAGGGAACGTACTGATAGACGTCGTACTCCGCGGCCAACTCGTACTGGGCGTCCTCGCGGACACCCATGAGCATCTGGATCTCGAAGTCCGTGCCGTAGCGCTCGTGTAACGCCGTCGCGTGTTCGATCATCGCCGGATCGTGGCTGCCCACCGCGATCCCGCCGTCGCGGCGCTCGAACGCCGCCTCGAGCAGGGTCCGATACTCCTGATCCACGCGCGTGGAATCGGTGTAGGCCACGTCGCTCGGCGGATCGTAGGCCCCCTTGACCAGCCGGACCTTGCCCGGGACGTCGGCGAGTCGCCTGAGGTCGGCCCGGGTCCGGCGGAGGTTCGCCTGCAGGCAGACGCCGACCCCGCCCCCGTCCCGTTCGCGGGCGACCGCCTCGAAGGCGTCCAGGGTCGCGTCGGTCGTCGTGTGGTCCTCCATGTCGATCCAGACGAAGACGTCCCGCTCGGCCGCGGCGGCGACGATCTCCGCCAGCTCCCGCCGGAACACCGACTCGTCGATCTCGAGGCCCAACTGGGAGGGCTTGACCGAGATGCAGGCCCCGAGCCTCGAACCGGCGATGTCGGCGACGAGCCGCCGGTACTCGGCGGCGTCGGCGGCGGCCGCTTCGCGCTCGTCGTAGTGTTCGCCGAGCAGGTTGACGATGCCGCCGACGCCGCGGTCGTTCAGTCGCCGGACGTGTGCGAGCGCTTCGGCCGGGGACTCTCCCGCGACGAACCGGTTCGCGATCGGCGGGATCATAGCCCCTACTGGGGGCGCGACCGACAAGAGGATTCCTCCGTTTCGCGAGTCGTGACGGGCGGTGGCAGCGTCGCGTCGACGTCCCGGACGCCGTCACTCCTCCTCGCGACCCAGCAACCGTTCGCGCATGGACCGCTCGCGGGCGCGTTCGGCCATCAAAACCGAACACTCGATGTCCTCGAGGACGTCCAGTACCAGCGAGCCCCGGACGATCCGCGAGAGCAGGCCCTTGCCGGTCGCGCCGATGACGACCAGCGTCGCGTCGGAGGCGGCCTCGGCGATGGCCGTTTCGACGTCGCCGTCCTCGAGACGCAACTCGGCGTCGGCGAGGTCGTTCTCGGCGGCCCACTCCTCGAGGAACTGTTCGCCCTCCTCGCGGGACTGGTCGTCCGAGAGGACGTGCAACAGCGTCACCTCGGAACCGAACTCCTCGCGGAGCAGCCGGACGACGTCGGCACTGAGTTCCGAGTCGGGGCCGCCAGCGGTCGGCACGAGGATGCGGGAGGGATCGAAGCCCCGCTCTTTCAGCACGAGGAAGTCACAGGGGAGGTCGTGGGTCAGTTCGTCGATGCGCGACTCGGCGCGGCCGTGGGCGGTCGGCCCCCAGCCCATGACGACCTGGTCGGCCTCGAAGGCGCGGGCGGCGTCGAAGACCTCCTCGAACGAGCGATGCGAGAGGACGGTGTGGGTCTCGACGGGCGTGCCGAACGTCTCGGCGTCGGTCCGGGCCTGCTCGAGCAGTTTCTTGGACTCGGCGTCGAGGCGGTCGTTCTCCTCGGCGCGTGCCAGCGGCGTCTGGTCCGGCACCTGGACGATGTGGACCGCGTGGACGGTGCCGCCGCGTTGCTTCGCGATGGCGCCTGCGAGCGTGATGAGTTCCTTCTCGGTCCGGGGGTTGGCCAGCGGGACCATCACGCGGAAGTCGTCGCCGGTCGCGCTCGCGTCGGCCGCCTTGACGGCGTCGGGGCGAACGGTGTCGGCCGCGGCGACCGCGGCGTCGGGCATCTCCTCGGAGCGGTCGAGGATCCAGCCGGCGAAGACGCCGGCGCTCTCGACCCGCTGGCGGGCGTAGAACAGGTACCACGCGCCCGCGAAGACGACCAATGCGGCCGACAGCAGGATCACGAACGGCTCGATGTAGGCGATCAGGGCGAACGACGAGATCGTCCCGACGATCGGGACGATCGGATACAGCGGCACCTCGAAGTCCGGATCGTAGTCGGCCGGTTCGGCCTCCCGCATGACGATCAGTGCGATGTTCAGGAGGCCGTAGACGATCAGGTGCAACACCGAGCCGGCCGTCGAGAGGATCTCGAGGTTACCGAAGAGGAGGAAGACGATGATGAGCGAGCCGGTGATCAGGATCGACTTGTACGGCGTGCCGAAGCGGGGATGGATCTCGTTGACCGACGGCGAGATGATCTTCTCCCGGCCCATCGCGAAGTTGATCCGCGACGAGGAGAGGATCGAGGCGTTCGCGCTCGAGGCCGTCGCGAGGAGCCCGCCGAGCAAGAGCAGCCCCCAGCCGAGCGTTCCCAGGCCGAACCCGAAGACGCCGTACTGACCGAACAGCAGTTCGGCGGCCTCGACGACGGCGGTGTCGTTGTTCGCCACGAGGTCGTTCGGGACCGCCGCGAGCAGGACCAGCAGGAAGAGCGCGTAGACGACGGTCACGATGACGACCGAGCCGATGACTGCCAGCGGGAGGTTCCGCCCCGGATCTTTGATCTCCTCGGCGACGGAGGTGATCTGGACGAAGCCGAGATAGGAGACGAAGACGATAGCGGTCACCGGCAGCACCTCGCCGGGCGTCCCCTCCGGGGCGAGCGGCCGCAGCGACTCGAGGTCGGCGTTCAGCAGGCCGACGATCGTGAAGACGCCCAGAATGGCGAGCAGCGTGAGGACGATCCCGATCTGGAGGCCGCCGGTCTCCTTCGCGCCCATGTAGTTGACGGCGATAAACAGCGCCGCGCCGATCAGGCCGATCGTCTGGGCGGCCGAGATCGTGACGGGCCCCAACCCGATCGCCGGCGCGCCCACGAGCTGGTTGACGTACTCGCCGAACCCGTACATGTAGAACGCGGAGGCGAAGGCGAGTCCGAGCCAGTTGGCCCAGCCGCTGATCGAGCCAAAGAGCGGGCCGAGGGCGCGGTTGATGTAGAAGTACGCGCCGCCGGACTTCGGCATCGCCGTCCCCAGTTCGGAGGCCGACAGCGCCGTGAACAGCGCGGTGACGCCGCCGATGACGAAGGTAAGCGCCGCGAGCGGGCCCGCTCGAGCCACCGCGGTGCCCGGCAATACGAAGATACCGGCTCCGATCATCGTCCCGATCCCGATCGCGATCGCCGAGAGCAGCCCGAGGTCCTTCGCGAGTTCCTCGTCGGCGCTCATACGGGGCCACCCCCGCCGCCCTCGGCCGGTCCGAGGACGCGACCCGACGCCGCGTCGACGACGCCGACAGAGCGCGGTCCTTCGCGCTCGTCGGTCCGTTTCGACCGGTGTCTACGTCGCTTGGTCGCGTTCGATACCGACCGTCTCGACGGACCGCGCGCTCGCGTTCGGACGTTCATCGCCCGGAGTTGTGTCGGAACCGATGATAAACTCCCTGATTACGGTAAGTGACTGCGAACGGCTCTCGTGGGCCGACTTCTCGCGGTCCGTCGCGGCGATCGACCGCCGTCGGTCGATCGCGACGCGGGGACGGCGTCGCGGTGTGATCTCGTCGCATCTCGAGTCGCCGAACTCCGGCCTGTGTTCAGTATCTGTATACAGTCTGCATGAATATCGTGGACAAGTTATTTGTAATCGGTTCCCTTGCCACTACGTATGACGGCAGGACCGCCGATAGACGAACTCCACTTCGCGGACGCACCGACCGTCGACGACGTTCCCGGCCCGAACACGCGGGCCTTGCTCGAGAAACAGCGCGAGATCGACAGCAGCGCGGTCGCGTATCCCGACGACATCCCGATCGCCTTCGAGGAGGGGAAGGGGGCGACGGTTCGGGACGCCGACGGCAACACCTACATCGACCTCTTCGCGGGGATCGGCGTCCTCAACGTGGGCCACTCGAACCCGTACGTCCTCGAGGCGGTCCACGAACAGGCCGACAAGTTCGTCCACACGGTCGACTTCCCGACCGAGGCGCGCCTCGAACTGATCGAGAAACTCGACGAGATCGCTCCCGACGGCCTGCAGGGCCAGAACAAGGTCGTCTTCGGCGGCCCGACCGGCAGCGACGCCGTCGAGGCCACGATCAAACTGTCGAAGTACAACACCGGCGGCGACGGCCTCATCGCGTTCCGCGGCGCCTACCACGGCGCGACGACCGGCGCGATGAGCGTCACCTCGAACAAGAAGTTCAAGGGGGACTACACGCCCCTGCTCGCCGACGTCGTCCACGCGCCGTACCCCCATCCGTTCCGACAGGACAAGGCGCCCCAGGAAGCGGTCGACCACGCCCTCGAGGAGGTCCAGGCGATCGTCGAGGACCCCTACGGCGGCCTCGCGAACCCCGCGGGGATCATCGTCGAGCCCATCCAGGGCGAGGGCGGGATCGTCACGCCCCCGGAAGGGTTCCTGCAGGGGCTGCGCGACATCGCCGACGACAACGACGTGACGCTGGTCTTCGACGAGATCCAGAGCGGGCTCGGCCGCACCGGCCAGTGGTGGGCCAGCGACTGGGAGGGGGTCACCCCCGACGCGATGACGAGCGCGAAGGCGCTGGGCGGCGTCGGCTTCCCGCTCTCGGCGACGATGTACCACGAGGACCTCGATACCTGGGGCCCGGGCGACCACGCCGGCACCTACCGGGGTCACGTCGTCGGCATGCGCGCCGGCACCCGCGCCATCGAGTACATTCAGGACCACGACCTGCTCGCACACGCCCGCGACCTCGGCGAGTACATCCGGGGACGGCTCCGCGAGGCCGGCGACGGGAACGCCCGCCTCGCCGACGTCCGCGGCAAGGGGCTGTTCATCGGTGCCGAGTTCGTCGACGCGGACGGGAAGCCCGACGGCGACCTCGTCGACGCGATTCAGCAGTACTGTTTCGAGCGGGGCGTCCTCGTCTGGACGGCCGGCCGCCACGGCAACGTCCTTCGGTTCCTGCCGCCGCTTGTGCTGACCCACGATCTGGCAGAAACCGCACTGGACGTCGTCGTCGAGGCGATCGAAGCGGTCACCGCCGAGGCGACACGAACCGCCTGATTCGAGCCCCGACGATCCACATGTCCGACATCGATCCCATCGAAACCGACGACGCGCCGAGCAACGACAACCCCTACTCGCAGGGGGTCCGCGCCGGCGACACGCTGTACGTCTCCGGCTACGGCCCCGTCGATCCCGGGACGGGCGCGGTCGTCGACGGCGACATCGAGGCGCAAACGAATCGGGTCCTCGATAACATCGCGGCCGTCGTCGACGAAGCCGGCGGCGACGGTCTCGCCGACGTGATCAAAGTTACGGTCTACCTGACCGATCTCGAGGACTACGAGCGGGTCAACGCGGCCTACGGCGCCCGGTTCGGCGAGGAGCCGCCCGCGCGGGTCTGCGTCGAGGTCTCGCGGCTGCCCGATGACGTTCGCGTCGAACTGGACGCGACCGCGTACGTGGGTTAACTCGGTTGGTCACCGTCCGCGTCGGCACCGACGAACGCCGGCGCGAAGGGGTATTCCCAGGCCTCGCCGAAGATCGCCTTCGCCATCGCGACGATCCAGACGAAGACGCTGAGAGCGCCGAGGGCGATCGCGAGGACCGTCAGGGCGAAGACCGGCAGAAAGACGACCGTCTCGAGGAGGTCCGGTACCGGGGCGTACTCGAACAGCGCGTCCAGCCCGAACACGAGGACGACGGTCCCGATGAACGAGCCACTGACCAGCAGATGCCAGTTGAGCGCGTTCCGGGCGTTGGCGCGGGTAAAGTCGTGGGTCGATACCAGATAGATCACGGCGGTGGCGACGATGCCGACGAGTGGCAGTATCGCGATGAAGTGGACGAAAATGCCCAGTAGCGTCCGCTCCGTGAGGATCGACGGGCCGGGTTCGGTCGTTGCGGTTGGTTGTGACATGTGTTCTGTCGTATGTGCTATTATTTGGGGTTCGATCGATCAGCCGTCGGCACCGAAGCGGCGATTCCGCCGTCGCGGCGCTTACGAACGGCGCGTTCGGCGACGAGCAATACTAGACAGGCGACGAAGAGGTTCCCGGCGGCCACCCAGAGCCCGTGACTGGCACTGACCGGCGCGTCGATCGACAGGGCGGTCAGCACGACGCCGGCGCTGAAAAGCACCAGACTCAACTGGAAGCCCGCGAGGACCAGCGTTCTGATCCCCGCGGGGTTCCGAAGTCGGAGGAAATCCCCGGCAGACAGCGTCTCGAGCGGTGTCTCGTACTCGAGGGCGCGCTTTCCCTCGGGCGAGAGCGGCCACTGCGACTCGGGGTGGTTGATGTAGTACAGCGTGATCGTCTCGGGGTAGGTCTCCGCGGCGACGACATCGATCTCGCGGAGTTCGTCGAGCCGGTTCCGAACCGTCTCCGTGCTGACGGTCGGTCGCACGCGGGACTGGAGCTGTCGGATCGAGAAGAACGGTCGATCCGACTCGAGCATCACCTCGACGACGTGTCGTTGCGTGAGTTTCTTTTCGAACGTTGGATCGATGCGGTCCTCGATCCACGTCGGGAGGGTCGTCATGGGTAGTCCCGGCATCGGTCGGGTTCGAAGTAAACCCCGGGGCGGATTTGCTGGCTCCCAAACGCGACTCCGCCCCCACCAAGGACCGGACGGTGAATGGAAAGGAGTAGTTGAACGGACGTGCAGTCGTGTGATTTCGACCGGTTCCGGACACGCCTCGGCTCAGGACCGACCGCGGCGCTCGCGAACCCGCGTGGCGGCCAGTTCGGCGAACCGGAGGGCGACACAGACCGCGAGCAGGTTCCACGCAGCGGTCCACAGGCCGTGGCCGCCGTGGAACGGTGCCGCGAGCCCGACGACGGACAGCGCGAGCCCCAGCACGAAACACACCAGACTGAGCTGGTAGCCCGCGAGGACGATCGTCCTGATCCCCTCGGGGTTCCGCAGTAACAGGACGTCCCGCGCCGAGAGCCGATCGAGCGGGTTCACTGACGGCAGGGGCCCCGTTGCGGCCGAGCGCCCGGTTCCATCGGGAAAATCGACGTAGTACAGCGTCGTCGACGACGGGTACGTCTCGGCGGCGACGACCCCGCGGTCGCGGAGTTCCGCGAGCCGTTCCCGGACGGTCGCCTCGCTCGCGTCCGGTCCGATCCGGTCTCGAAGCTCCGGTACCGAGAAAGAACGGTTGCTCACCGTCCAGCATCGCCGCGACGACCCGTCGCTGGGCGAGCGCGCGGTTCGGGTCCGATTCGATCCGCTCGTCGATCCACGGTGGGAGGGCGGGCATGCGAACCGTCGCTATCGATCGCCCGCCTGATAAACACCCGACCGTATTTGATCGCCGCCGACCGCCCCTCGAGCGATGCCGTGTCGGTCTCGATCTACCGTCCAGATCGTTCGGGGAGTCGTTCGGCGGTTGGTGGCCGCCAAAATCGCGCCCGGTTTTACGTCCGTCCCCTGCCGAGGGTCGCATGCGGGGGTTTTGACCCGCCCGTCGGCCCTCCACGCGCCCCCTCGATCGACCGCCAGCGACCGGCCCGCGTTGCCGGATCGTGTCGCCCCTTCGTTTCGCAGTCGGTCGAGGGGACGGCTTCCCTGCGATTCTACATCGATCGTGGAGAAATAGTATACGATTATTGACTACGGTTAAGTATCCGCCGCGCATACAACCGGCAAGAATGTCCTACGAGGTGCGAAACAGAGTGCGGGATCTCCGGCGGGCGTTTCACCGCCACCCCGAGCCCGGCTGGCGCGAGTTCCGGACGACGGCCCGGGTCGTCGAGGAACTCGAGCGGATCGGGGTCGACGAGATCGCCGTCGGCCGCGAGGCGCTGGCGACCGACGAGCGGATGGCGGTGCCGCCCGAGTCGGAACTCGAACCGTGGCGCGAGCGCGCCCGCGAGGCCGGGGTTCGATCGGACCTCCTCGAGCGGACCGCCGACGGACACACGGGGGTCGTCGCGACGCTCGAGCAAGGCGAGGGGCCCTGTCTGGGGCTGCGGGTCGACCTCGACGCGATCTCGATGCGGGAATCAACGGCCGACGACCACCGGCCGGCCGCCGAGGGGTTCCGGTCGGAACACGACGGCTACATGCACGCCTGCGGCCACGACGCCCACCTCGCGATGGCGCTTGGGGCGCTCGAGACGGTCAAAGCAAGCGAGTTCGAAGGCACGTTCAAGGTGTTCTTCCAGCCGGCCGAGGAGATCTCCGGTGGGGGGAAGGCGATGGCCGAGAGCGGGCACCTCGACGACGTCGACTACCTGCTGGCGTTGCACGTCGGGCTGGATCATCCCACCGGCGAGATCGTCGCCGGCATCGAGAAGCCGCTGGCGATGGCCCACCTCACCGCGACCTTCGAGGGGGCAAGCGCCCACGCGGGGAAGGCCCCGAACGAGGGGGCAAACGCCATGCAGGCGGCCGCGACCGCCATCCAGAACGCCTACGGCATCCCCCGCCACAGCGACGGGCTGACCCGGGTCAACGTCGGCCGGATCGAGGGCGGGACCGCGAGCAACGTCATCGCCGAGGAGGTCACCATCGAGGCGGAGGTCCGCGGCGAGACGACCGCCCTGATGGAGTACACGCGCACCGAACTCGAGCGGGTCTGCTACGCCGCCGCGGAGATGCACGATTGCGACGTGACGCCGCGGATGATCAGCGAGTCCCCGCGCGTCGACAGCCACCCCGCCCTGCGGGACCTCGTGGGCAACGTCGCGTGGGACGTCGACGGCGTCGAGCGGGTGATCCCGACCGAGGAGTTCGGCGTGAGCGAGGACGTGACCTATCTCATGCAGCGGGTGCAGGACAACGGCGGCTTCGCCTCCTACGTCCTGATCGGGACCGACCACCCGACCAGCCACCACACGCCGACGTTCGACGTCGACGAGGAGAGCCTCGCGATCGGCGTCTCGGTACTGGCCGAGACCGCGGTCGAACTCTCAAAGCGGCCGGTTTGAGCGACGGCTCGCGACGCGGAACCCCGTCGACGAGACGGCGGCGCCGGACCGATCGTCTGCCATCGCGACCGGTCACCGGTCCTCGGTCGCCAACGTGCGTCGGTACGTCCGGGTCTCGAGCGCGTCGTCGAGTTCGATCTCGAGCCGGTCGCCGTCGACCTCGAACCGAACCAGCACGCCGTCCCCGAGCGGTTCGCTCTCGCAGCGCCACGCGGTCGACCCGTACTCCAGTTCGGGCGTCCGGTAGTCGATACCGTGGTCGTGCAGGAACGCGATGGTGGGTGCTCGCGTCAGCGCGTAGTAGAACGCTGGCACCCGGAACGAGACGCCGCACCGCCGACAGCGCATCCCGACTATCACCATCGTCGCGGTCTCACATCCGAGCGTTTCCAGTCGGGTCTCCGACTCCGGACTGTGAGCGGCGATAGCGGCTTCCTCGAACCGTCCCGCACAGTGCGGACAGACGTCCCAGGAGACGGACTCGAGGTACCACAACGCCCGCCGGTTGGCCCACGCGAACAGTTCGTCCGGGTCGCGGCCTCGGGGCGAGTTGAACGAGAGCGTCATGTCGAATAGAACGCCGTGATCCGGACACGACACGGTGATGACGCCGGTATCGACCGCGGCCTCGAGGCGCTTCCCGTCGGCCGGACACGTCCACTCGAGCGGTCCCGAGACCGCCTCGTGACCGGCCGAGAACGTCCCAGCGTAGATTTCGTCCACGACGCGCGACCCGGCCGTCGTCAGCCAGTACTGCCCGTCCTCGCTGCGAACGAACTGATCGCGGAGCTCGTTGACGTGATAGTTGAACCGACCGCCGTCCTCGATGCCCACCGCCGATCGGAGGTCACTGTAACTCATTCCCCGGTGGTCCCAATTCGGCCGACGCGTCTCCGCGAGCGCCAACAGTATTCGAATCCGTAACGGGTTCGACAGCGCGGAGAGGTTCTCCGCGATCGTCTCCGGATCCACGTCTCCGCCCATACGCTGCCATCGCGAGCGCCCCATATTGACCTGTTGTTCGCTAGCTATCATCGTCAGGCGTCCGCCGAAGTGACAAACAATCTACTAAAATACTCTTCTCGAAGATCGCTTACCAAAATGTAGTTCTCCAAACATCTATTTGGTGGACGCCGGTACACTGTCCCGGAACGCATGACTGGAGAAACCGAACGTGACGACGCGGCGCCACCCCCGAGCGAACGGGGCGATGCGAACGGGGAAGTCGCAACGGAAGTCGGGTTCGAGGGTCCGGCCGTGGTTTCGGTTGACGAGCCGATCGACCTCGCGATCACGGACGTTTCCGTCGAAACCGTCGACATCCGAGTTTCGTTGACGGATCGGCGCGGCCGCGATTGGGAAGCGGACGCGACCTACGACGTGTCGGGGGACACACTCGACCTTGACGCTGCGACGTCGACGGACAGTGAGGTCACGGGTGGCGTGACCGAACTCGTCCAGCGATCGACACCGGTGGCGGGTTCGGACCCGTTCGAACCCGAGCGCGACGGCGACGATCTGACTGTCCGTGTCGAACGCGACGGAGCGGCGCTCGGTTCGACGACCATAGAACGCAGGTTCGGGGGCGGGGACGTCACGTCCGAATCGGTCGACGGCGAGTCGTTCGTCGGCAGGATCTACGAGCCTCCGGGAAGCGATCCGAAACCGGGGGTGGTCGTGCTCCACGGATCGGACGGTCAATCCGCCGACGGGATCGCACAGTTGCTGGCATCGCACGGGTTCACCGCGCTCGCCGTGCAGTACTTCGACTGGCGGGGCGAGTACGAGCGCCTCCCGGCGGAACTCGTGGGGGTGCCGCTCGAGTTCGTCGCGGCCGCCGTCGAGCGGGTACTCGACCGGGACGGCGTTCGCGGCCCCGACGTGGGGCTTTTCGGGACGTCGAAAGGCGGTGAACTCGCGCTCCTCGCCGGGAGTCGACTCGAGTCGGTGGGACCCGTCGTCTCGGTCAACGGCAGCGGCGTCGTCTGGGCGGGCATCTCTCGGCGGGAGTTTCCGCCGGGACCGTCGTGGACGGTCGACGGCGAGCCGGTTCCGTACCTCCCGTACACGGACGACCGCTCGGTCTGGGACGTACAGCCACCGATGGAGATGGAACCCGGCTACTCGCAGTCGCTCGAGGACGCCGACGACGAGACGATCGCCGCGGCGACGATCCCCGTCGAGTCGATCACGGGGCCGGTCCTCCTCGTCTCCGGCGGTGCGGACCGGATGTGGGACTCCGAGGAGCTCCACCGTATCGCGGCCGAGCGACTCGAGTGCCACGATTGCGACTACGAGCAGCTGGTGTATCCGGACGCGGGACACGCGATCACCGTCCCGTATCTACCGACGGAAAACCGCGAGCGAACGGCGCAGTTTGTCATGGGCGGTTCGGCGGCCGGCTACGCCGAGGCGGACGGCGACCACTGGCCGCGCGTCCTCGAGACCCTCGAGACGCTGCGGACGTGACCCGTCGGCTCCTCTCCCCATACACGGACGGCCCGTTCGGGCGTGAATTCGTCCCCTCGAGCGACGAAGCTATTCGGCATCCATCACGTTCTCCGCAACGGAAATATTAATTCGCGGGCCCACCGTGTGTCACGTATGAGCCAGGACGACGTGCCGGAGTCGCTGCGGACGGCGGCGGACTCGGATCGCCCGCGCGGGATTCTCACGCCCTCCGACCGCGACTTCCTGCTCGGCCGGAAGACCGACTACACCGACCACTCCAAGAAACAGAAGCGAAACCGCATTCGGCGGCGGGTGCGCAACGCGGTTCTCGATTTCAGCATTCTCTTCGAGTACATGGAGGAACGCGACCGGGAGACGGTCTTCGACCCCGACGACGACGAACGCGACGCCTACACGCAGGGGATCACGGACATGCTCGCGTTCCTCCATCTCGGGACGATGGGGTATCACACGCCGTTCAAGGACATGCTCTCGGAGGGGGTCGGCAAGGCCGAACAGCGCTTGGCGGGCTCGAACTATCGGATGGTCAACGTCGAGTTCAACGTCGATCCGGTCGGCCAGATCGACGTCGACGAGGTCGTCGACAAACTGGAAAACGAGGAGTTCGCCCAGCTCACCGACGAGGAACTCCGGGCGTTCGTCCGCCTGCTGACGATGTCCGACGACTTTTCGCCGACGGAAACGCGGGCGGAGATCAAAGACCGGGTCGACGAGTTCGCCGATCGAGTGACCGAAAGCACCGAGGCCCGCGAGCGAGCCGTCGAGGAGCTGACGGACTGAGACGGACCGCTGTCCGTCAGTTCCGGTGCAACCGCCGGACGGGCGCGGTTGCGCCGGGAAATCGTTACGACAGACCGTATGAGACGCCGTCATCGAATTCCGTTTTCGGCACGCAGTCGTCCGGCGCTCGGCTCGAGTCGGCAGTGATCGCGGGGCCGACACGGCCGCCCTCTCACTGAACGGATCGACCCCGTCCGCAAGGCAGTACGCCCGGCGGACGCCGTCGTCTCGGCCGTCACCGTCCTCCGTTCGCGAACACGCTTTCTGATCGGGTCGTTAGTTCGCTATCTTCTCCCTCGATCTTCTGTAGAGTTGAGATCGACACTTCAATAAGCAAAAATCAGACGAATGTCTAACTATACGGGCGATTCAATCGATTTCACTGGCGAAGTATTGGATAAACGCAATTCGTTTATTATCTCTGCGAGTGAGAAACACTTATTGTATACGGCGTCAATGGTCGCGGTATGCCATTGCGCAGCATGGTGAACGGTCGGTGGAGAACGGGGCAACCAACGTGCCATCGCGCGATCCACAGGGGTGAGGTCGGATGAGCGACGCGGATCAGGGGATGGTCGACGAGTTCCTCGAGGAGATCGATCCGATCGTCTTCGCGTTCGGGGCGTTGCTGACCGCCGGCGTGATCGTGGCGTTCTTCATCAACCAGAGTGCTGTCACGGAGACGATCAACACCGTGTACGGCTGGGTCGTCGAGCACCTGAACTGGGCGCTGTTGGTGATCGTGTTCTTGATCGTCCTCTTCCTGCTGTTCCTGATCGTCGGGCCGTGGGGGCGGATCAAGATGGGGGACTCGGATCCGGAGTACAGCTTCCTGTCGTACTTCGCGATGTTGTACTCCGCCGGGTTCGCGGCAGGGGTCGTCTTCTGGGGACCGACCGAAGCGCTGTTCTACTACAATAACCCGTCGCCGCTGTTCGGCGTCGAGGGCGGGACGAGCGAGGCGATCCCGATCGCGATTCAGCAGACGCTGTTCCACTGGGCGCTGCCCCAGCTGGCTGTCTTCACGATCATGGGACTCGCTATTTCCTACTTCGCGTACAATTACGATGACGTCCCGCTCCGGGTCTCGTCGGCGCTGACGCCGATAATCGGGAAGGAGAACCTCGACGGCCCGGCCGCGAAGGTCGTCGACATCCTCGCCGTCTTCGCGACGATCGGCGGCGTGGCCACCTCGCTCGGCTTCATCGGCAGCCAGTTCATCGCCGGACTCAATTACCAGTGGGGGATCGACCTCGGGAACGTCGGCATCCTCCTCGTGGTGACCACGATGACGCTCCTGTTTACCATCTCGATGGTGCTGGGCGTCGACAGGGGCATCCGCCGGCTGTCGAACTTCAACATGATCCTGTTCGTCATCCTCATGGCCGCGACGTTCATTCTGGGCCCGACGCTGTTCCTGCTCCTGCTGGGCTCGCAGGCCATGGGCGGCATGATCGCCGACTTCACGTCCATGAGCCTCTACACGGGAACCGGCTCCGACGGTGGGACGACATGGATGAACTCGTGGACCGTCTTCTACTGGGCGTGGGCGCTCTCGTGGTCTCCGTTCGCCGGCCTGTTCATCGCCCGCATCTCCAAGGGCCGGACCGTCCGCGAAGTCGCCTTCACCGGCATCGGCGCGACCTCGGCCGCGACCATCCCGTGGTTCACGTTCGTCGGCGGCACCGCGCTGCGATACCACCACAACGGAACGGCCGACTTCAGCACCGTGATCGCCAACGGGACGCCGGAGGTGTCGGGCTTCATCCTCTTCGACGCCTTCCCGCTCGGGACGGTGTTCATGATCGCCTTCATGATCCTCGTGACGACGTTCTTCATCACGTCGGCGGACTCCTCGACGCTCGCCGTCTCGATGATGACGACCGGTGGCAAAGCGAGGCCGTCCACCATTAATCGGGTCTTCTGGGGCGTCGTCCTCGGCATGACCGCGGCGATCCTCATGATCATCGGCGGCGAGGGCGGAACGAGCGCGCTCCAGAACGCGGTCATCATCACCGGTGCACCGTTCGCGTTCGTCTGTTTCGCCGCGATGCTCTCGCTGATCAAGGACTTCGGCTCGAGCCACGGTCGCGTCCTCCTGCAGGACGAGACCGTCCTGATCGGCTCGAGTCAGCAGCCCGACGCCGACTCGCCGTCCGGCCCCGCCGGCACCGTCGAAACGGACGATGACTGACCGCGTCGACGCCGCCGCGGCCGGCCCGCGGCTATCACCGGCCGTCATGCTGTCCGCTTTTTCGCCGTCGCGACCACACACCCTCGCCAATCTATAACAAGTTTTAATGTACGAGGTACACATAAACTGTGTATGGATAGGGACACGGCGGAACCCGATGCGGACGCGCTTCCCGGGCCGAACGCCCAGCAGTGGGTCGACTTCCATCAGGAGTACTCCGCGCCCAGCGAATACTCCCACGAGTTCGTCTGGGACGTGACCCGCGAGGCCGACGGGCCCTTCGTCACGGACGTCGACGGCAACGTCCTGCTCGATTTCACCTGTCACATCGGCGCGGCACCGCTGGGCTACAACAACGAGAAGGTCCTCGAGAAAGTCCGCGAGTTCGACCTCGTCGAACCGATGAAGATCGCGGGCCAGGACATGTACTTCGGCTCCGGGCCCAGTCCCGACGAGGCCGAGTTCCCCGGCTCGAGTCACCTCATGCAGAAACTGACCGAGGTCTCGAGCCAGTACGGCATGGACACGGTCTTCCTCTCGAACTCCGGCGCGGAGGCCATGGAGAACGCGATGAAGATCACCAACGACTACCGCGCGCCGGCCAAATACGGCGTCGCGTTTTCGGGGAGCTTCCACGGCCGTACCCTCGGCACGCTCTCGCTGACGAAGTCCAAGGACGTCTACACGCGCCATTACCCCGAGATCAGCGGGATCGAGACGGTACCGTTCTGCGCCGACCGGGGTTGTGACGCCGACAGCTGCGACTGCGGGTTCTTCGCCGGCGGCGGCTCGCAGCTCCGCAATATGCTCGCGCCCGAGGGCGGCCACGTCGACCCCGACGAGATCGCCTTCCTCACGCTCGAGCCGATCCAGGGCGTCGGCGGCTACCGCTTCCCCAGCGAGGCGTTCATGGAGGAAGTGGCCGCCGTCACCGACGAGTACGACATTCCACTGGTCGTCGACGAGATCCAGGCCGGCGTGGGCCGGACCGGCGAGATCTGGGCCTCCGATCACTACCCGATCGAACCCGATGTCATCGCCAGCGCGAAGGCCTTGCGCGTCGGCGCGACGATCTCCCGGTCGGAGGTCTTCCCCAGTCAGAAGAACCGGCTGGGCTCGACCTTCGGCGGCGGCGACCTGCTCGGCTCGATGATGGGTGCGTTCACGCTCGAGGCCATCGAGGACCACGACCTGCTCGATAACGCCACCCGACGGGGCGAACAGGCGACGGAACTCCTCCGGGACGACGCGCCCGACCACGTCGAGGACGTCCGCGGGAAGGGGCTGATGCTCGCCGTCGAGTTCGACACCCCCGAACGCCGCAACGCCGTCGTCGAGTCGGCCCTCGAGCGCGGGCTGCTCACGCTCGGCTGCGGGAAGAAGACGATCCGGCTGCTGCCGCCGCTGGACTCGACCGAACGCGAGATCGAACTCGGCATCGACATCTTCTGCGAGGCGATCGAGGCCGTCGGTCCGAGCGCGACGGTCGCGTAAAAACCGGCGTCGTCCGTCGCCCTACTGCGACTCGATTACCACGGTTCGTTCTTTAATTCGAGTTTGTACGCGGCCATGTTCGTCGTCACGTGCAGGATCGGGGTGAGGACGACGACGACGAGGATGACCTCGAGCGTGAACCACTCGCGGAACCACTCGAAGTCGAGCAGCGCCACGAGCGGCAGCGAGACGACGACGAAGTCGAGCTGGTCGAGGCCGGGGAACATCGCGCCGCGCTGGCGGCCCGTCCGGCGTTTGAGAAAGGAGGCGAGGATGTCACCGAGCATCGCGCCGCCGGCGAGACCGAGCGCCGCGAGCGGGGTAAAGGCCGGCACGTCGAAGCCGAGGGCGCTACTGACATCGCCCGCGATGACCGTCAAGACGGCCGCGAGCGCGAGGCCCGCCGCGACGCCCATCGCCGTCCCGCGCCAGGTCTTCCCGTCGCCGAGTACCCGCTTGTCACCCCAGGTCCGGCCGCCGTCGATCGGTTGACCGCCGCCGGCCAACACCGCGGCGTTGTTGGGGACGTACGCGGGCAACATCGCCCAGAACGCGATCACGAGCGTCTCGAGTACTGCCATATCGGCCGGAAGGAGCCGACGTGTCTTAACGGCCGGTGGTTCGATCGGACGGGCCGACCGGTTCGAGACGGCTGCCTCGCCCTCGAGCCGGCTGTGGCCGACGGTCCGGTCCGTCGCTGCCCGCCCGACCCGCCCCATAGTAAACAGTATCTGTATCTACTATACACGAAAAGATTTTATTACTACTTGCCGATGCTCTTCGTAGAGGTCCTGTTACCATGCCACGAGAGCATATTTTCGACGAGGCCGAATACGAGCGACGGGTCGAACGGACCAAAGAGCGGTTGCGCGAGGAGGATCTCGACGCCATCGTCGTCGCCGATCCGGCGAACATGAACTACCTGACCGGCTACGACGGCTGGTCGTTCTACGTCCATCAGGCCGTCGTCGTCACGCCCGACCGCGACGAACCGGTCTGGATCGGCCGCGACATGGACGGTGGCGGCGCGCGGGCGACGACCCACCTCGGCGACGACAGCATCCGCGCCTACAGCGACGATCACGTCCACTCCCCCCACGACCTCCACCCGATGGACTACGTCGCGGGCGTCTTGGAGGAACTCGAGGTCGCGGACGGCCGGATCGGCCTCGAGATGGACGCGGCCTACTTCACCGCGAAGTCCTACACCCGACTGCAGGAAAACCTCCCCGAGGCCGAGTTCGAGGACGCGACGCTTCTCGTGGGATGGGTCCGGATCAAGAAATCGGAGCAGGAACTCGAGTACATGCGCGAGGCCGCCCGCATCTCCGAGAACGCGATGCGGGCGGGGCTGGACGTCATCGAGGAGGGGGTTCCGGAGTACGAGGCCGCGGCCGCGATCTACGAACAACTCATTACCGGCACCGAGGAGTACGGCGGTGACTACCCCTCGATCGTCCCGCTGATGCCCTCGGGCGACCACACCGGGACGCCGCATCTGACCTGGACCGACCGCGAGTTCGAGGACGGCGATCCGGTCATCATCGAACTCTCCGGTTGCCGCCATCGGTATCACTCCCCACTGGCTCGAACGACGTTCGTCGGCGACCCGCCCACGGAACTCCAGGAGACCGCCGACATCGTCGTCGAAGGGATCGAGGCCGCGCTCGACACCGTCGAACCCGGCGTCACCTGCGAGGCGGTCGAGAAGGCCTGGCGCGAGACCATCGCCCAGTACGGCCTCGAGAAGGAGGACCGGATCGGCTACTCGATGGGGCTGGGCTACCCGCCGGACTGGGGCGAACACACCGCGAGCATCCGTCCCGGCGACGAGACCGTCCTCGAGGAGGACATGACCTTCCACATGATTCCCGGCATCTGGACCGACGAGATCGGGATGGAGATCAGCGAGACGTTCCGCGTCACGAGTACGGGCGCGGAGACACTGGCCGACTTCCCACGGGAGTTATTCACGACGTAACGCGATCCACACCGACCATGGAACGCCAACCATACTACTGTCTTCGATACGACTAGCAGACTGATGACTACCTCATCACCCGCGACGGAAAACGAATCAACGGACGAACCCGCCTCGGCGCTTGTCACCGCGCGCCGCCAGCTCGAGCGGGCCGCGACCCACGTCGACGTCGACCCCGGCGTCGTCGAGCGACTGAAACACCCGACACGGGTCCAGCAGGTATCGGTCCCCTTAGAGCGCGATGACGGGACCGTCGAGGTCTTTACCGGCTACCGAGCCCAGCACGACGACGTCCGCGGCCCCTACAAGGGCGGCCTGCGCTACCACCCCGAGGTCAGCGCGGAGGAGTGTACCGGGCTCTCGATGTGGATGACCTGGAAGTGCGCGGTGATGGACCTGCCCTTCGGCGGCGGGAAAGGCGGAATCGCCGTCGATCCCAAGTCCTTGACCGACGACGAGACCGAGCGGCTCACCCGCCGGTTCGCCGAGGAACTGCGCGACGCCGTCGGGCCGACGAAGGACGTGCCCGCCCCCGACATGGGGACCGACGCCCAGACGATGGCCTGGTTCATGGACGCCTACTCGATGCAACAGGGCGAGACCATCCCCGGCGTCGTCACCGGGAAACCGCCGGTTATCGGCGGCTCCTACGGCCGCGAGGAGGCTCCCGGCCGCTCGACTGCCATCGCCGCTCGCGAGGCGATCCAGTACTACGACCGGGAGGCCTCCGAGACCACGGTCGCCGTGCAGGGCTTCGGCAGCGTCGGTGCCAACGCCGCCCGCCTGCTCCACGAGTGGGGCGCGTCGATCGTCGCCGTCTCCGACGTCAACAGCGCGGTCTACGACCCCGACGGGCTCGACGTCGAGGCGATCCCCTCCCACCACGAGGAACCCGAAGCGGTCACCAGCTTCGCGAACGACCTCGAGGGCGACGATAGCGTCCGTCGGCTCACGAACGAGGAACTGCTCGAACTCGACGTCGACGTCCTGATCCCGGCCGCGGTCGGCAACGTCATCACCGCCGACAACGCCGACGCGATCGCCGCGGACATCGTCGTCGAAGGGGCCAACGGCCCGACGACGTTCGCGGCCGACACCATCCTCGAGGAGCGGGACGTGCCGGTGATCCCTGACATCCTCGCGAACGCCGGCGGCGTCACCGTCTCCTACTTCGAGTGGCTCCAGGACATCAACCGCCGCCAGTGGTCCCTCGAACGGGTCAACGAGGAACTCGAGGACCACATGCTCGAGGCCTGGACCGATGTCCGCGACGTAGTCGACGCCGAGGGGCTGACGTGGCGCGACGCCGCCTACGTGGTCGCGCTGTCCCGGATCGCCGAAGCGAAGGAGACGCGCGGCCTCTGGCCGTAGTCGGCCTCGGCCGCCAGCGGCAGCTCGAATCGGTTGCCGCCCGGCTGAGCGCGGTCGTGAAGGGAAGCGCTCATGTCCCGCCGGTCACATACTCCGACAATGGCGTGGAAGCGCGAGTTCGCGAGCGGACTGATCGTCATCGGTCCGATACTCGTCACGCTGTACGTTCTCTACCGCGTCTACGCGCTGGTGACCGGCATCGTGCCGATGGTCCCGATCGACGCCGTACTGAGCGGGGTGATCACGCACGCGCCGACCCGGTCGCTGGTCGTCGACGTCTCGCACGCGATCGTTCCGCTCGTGTTGTTCTCCCTCGTGACGGTCGTCGTCGGGTTTCTGACCCGGACCACGGTCGGTGACCTCTTCACGCGCGGCGTCGACCACGTCGCGAACCGCGTTCCGGGGTTGCGCGTCATCTACAACGCGTCGAAAGTCGCCGCCGAAACCACGTTCGGCGAGGAACAGGCGCTGCAGGAACCGGTCAGGGTCGAGAACTGGAACGGCGTCGAGGTGCCCGCGTTCAAGACCGGCCACACGACTCCCGACGGACGGCCCGTCCTCTTTATTCCGACCGCGCCGAACATCTCCTCCGGTTTCGTCGTCGAGGCCGATCCCGACCGCGTCACCGAGACCGACGAACGCGTCGACGAAACGCTTGCGCACGTCTTGAGCGGCGGGTTCGGCGAGTCGACTCGACCGGATGGGGCGTCCCCGACGGTCCCCTTCGAGACGACCGACGATCACGCCGACGACGAGTGACGGTCACTCGGACGATGCCGGCCGCAAGACGGCGTTTTCGATCTCGCCGCCCGCATCGAGCGCTGCGAGGTTGCCCGCGACGATGTCAGCCAGCCGATCCCAGTGTTTGGGTGTGTGACCGCCGGTGTGGGGCGTGATGAGACAGTTCTCGAGGTCCCACAGCGGGTGATCGGCCGGCAGCGGTTCGGGGTCGGTGACGTCCAGGGCCGCCCCGCGGATCCCCTCGGACTGTAGCGCCGAAAGCAACGCGTCAGTGTCGACGATGCCACCGCGGGCCGCGTTGACGATCACGGCGTTCGGGGGGAGCGTCGCCAGTTCCGCCTCGCCGACGAGCCCGCGGGTCAGGTCGTTGAGCGGGCACGCAAGGACCACGTAGTCGCTCCGGGCGAAGGCCTCGTGGACGTCGTCCTCGTCGAACCCGAGTACCTCGTCGGTCGGTCCGCCCTTCTCCGGGGTGTAGCGGATCCCGATCGTCTCGACCTCGAACCCCTCAAGCCGTTGGACGACCGCCTGTCCGATCGAGCCCAGCCCGACGACCGTGACGGTGCTGTCGGTGAACTCCTGAGACTGGAAGTGTCGCCACTCGCCGTTTTCCTTGCGCCGCCACCCCTCGTGGAGCCGGCGGGCGAACACGAGCATGTTCCCGATCGTCTGCTCGGCGATCCCAGGGGCGTGGATACCGCCCGCGTTCGTCACGGTCACGCCGCGGTCGGCCAGCGCGTCCATCGGCACGTGATCGGTGCCGGCGAACGTACACGCGAACAACTCGAGCCGATCGGCCCGCTCGAGGAGCGCCTCGTCGATCGAGATCCCGGTCACGACCCGGGCCTGCGGGATCAGTTCGCGCTCTTCTTTCGGCGTCCGCGCGAGCGCGACGGTGTGGTCCGGCAGTCGCTCGCGCAGTCGCTCGGCGTACGATTCCATCGACAGCCCTTCCGTTCCCTCGCGGAGAACGACAACGTCCGGCTCCGGACTCATTGTCCGACGATCGTCATCGATTCCCTTATCCTTTTTGTGTAGTCGTCGTACACACTCATTGTGTATAATTAAGTCCCTGGGGCGCGTCAGCCTCTCGCATGACCGAGCCGATCCAGGACCGACTCGTGACGGTTCGTCGCAGCTTCCACCGCCACCCCGAGCCCGCGTGGCGCGAGTACCTCACGACGGCCCGTCTCGTCGAGGAGATCCGGACCATCGGCGTCGACGAACTGGCCGTCGGCCCCGACGCCTACGACCCCGCCGACCGAATGGCCGTCCCCGACGCTGACCTCGAGCCGTGGGTCGAGCGCGCCCGCGAGCGCGGCGCGGACGAGGCGCTTTTAGAGCGGATGACCGGCGGCAATACGGGTGCCGTCGCGGTCCTCGAGCGCGGCGAGGGGCCGACGATCGGCCTACGCGTCGACATCGACGGGCTGTTCATCGAGGAATCGACCGACCCGGATCACGACCCCGTCGACGAGGGCTTTCGCTCGGAGATCGAGGGCACGATGCACGCCTGCGGCCACGACGTCCACATGACCTGGGGGCTGGCCGTCCTCGAGGCCATCGCCGAGAGCGACTTCGCGGGCCGACTGGTGGTTTTCTTCCAGCCCGCCGAGGAGACCGGCGGCGGGGGCTGTCCGATGGCCAAAAGCGAGTTCGCCGACGACCTGGACTACCTGCTCGCGGTCCACGTCGGCCTCGACCATCCCACGGGCGAGGTGATCGCCGGGATCGAGAAGCCGCTGGCGATGTGTCACGTCGACGTGACGATCGAGGGGACCTCCGCGCACGCGGGAAAGGCCCCGAACGAGGGGGCAAACGCCATGCACGCCATGGGGGCGGGGATCGTCAACGCCTACGGGATCCCCCGCCACAGCGACGGGATGACGCGGGTGAACGTCGGCAAGGCCGAGGCCGGCACCGCGAGCAACGTCATCGCCGAACGCGCCCACATGGAAGCCGAGGCCCGCGGCGAGACCACCGAGCTGATGGAGTACATGAAACGCCGCCTCGAGCGGACGATGCGGTCCGCGGCAAAGATGCACGGCTGCCGGGCCGACGTCGAGGTGGTCAGCGAGTCACCCCGGGCCGACAGCGATCCCGAACTGCAGGCGCTGGTGGGCGAGGTCGCCGGCGGCGTCGCGGGCATCGACCACGTGGTGCCGGCCGCCGACTTCGGCGCGAGCGAGGACGCGACTTTCCTGATGGAACGGGTTCAGGAAGACGGCGGGCTGGCAACGTACATGATCGTCGGCACCGACCATCCCACGAGCCACCACACGCCGACCTTCGACGTCGACGAACGGAGCCTCCAGCACGGCGTCGACGTCCTGGTCGGGACGATCCGGGAACTCGAGGCCCGGCATCCGGTCCCACAGGTCGACACGGGGGACGCGACGCCGGCCGACGACGCGAGCGCGGAGGCCGGTGAATGAACGGGGGCGGCGAGGAGAGCGGTGCCGACGAAATGCCCGTCACGCTCGCGGACGTCGAGGCCGCCCGCGAGCGCATCGCAGACGTCGTCCATCGGACCCCACTCGACACCTCGCGAACCTTCGCCGAGATGAGCGGGGCGGCCTCGGTCGGGCTCAAACTCGAACCCCTCCAGCGGACCGGCTCGTTCAAGATCCGCGGGGCGTACAACCGGATGGCCCAACTCTCGGCCGCGGAGCGCGAGGCGGGGGTCATCACTGCGAGCGCGGGCAATCACGCCCAGGGCGTGGCGCTGGCCGGCGATCTGCTCGGGATCGAGACGACGATCGTCGTCCCCAATATCACCCCGGCCGCGAAGATCGAGGCCACCCGCGGCTACGGGGCCGCGGTCGTCGTCGAGGGCGAGATCTACGAGCGCTCCTACGAGTACGCGCTCGAGCGGGCCGCCGAGACCGGCGAAACGTTCGTCCACCCCTTCGACGACGAGGCGGTCGTCGCCGGCCAGGGGACGATCGGCCTCGAGTTGCGCGAGCAGTTCCCCGGGACCGACACCGTCCTCGTGTCGATCGGCGGGGGCGGGCTCATCGGCGGCATCGGCACGGTGCTGAAAGCGATCGACCCCGAAACGCGGGTGATCGGTGTCCAGCCCGAGGGGGCCGCCCACGCCAAGCCCTCACTCGAGGCCGACGAGATCCGCCAACTCGAGACGGTCGACACCGTCGCGGAGGGGATCGCCGACGCGCGCATGCTCGAGACGACCTTCGAGATCGCCCGCGAGGTCGTCGACGACGTCGTCAGCGTGAGCGACCGGAGGATCGCCGCCGCCGTGACCCTGCTCGCCGAACGTGCCAAGACGGTCGCCGAGGCCGCCGGGGCCGCGCCGCTGGCCGCCGCGCTCTCGGACGATCTCGACCTCGAGGGCGACCGCGTCGCAGTCGTCGTCTCGGGCGGCAACGTCGATCTCACTGACCACGCCGAACTGACTCGGACCGGCCTCCACGAACTCGGGCGCTACGCCGAGGCCAGACTCGCGCTCGCGGGCTGGCCGACGGCGGTCGGGACAGTGGTCGAGACGGTCGAATCCGAAGGGGCCGAACTCGACGTCCTCGAGCGCGCCCGCCGGACCGCCGTCGACGACCCCAACCGAACGCCCGTGACGATCGGTCTCGCGGGCAGCGGTCCCGCCCATCTCGCGGGCGTGTTCGAGGAACTGGCGGCGCTCGAGGGCGTCTCGGTCGTCGAGCGCTCGCTCGAGTGACGGCGCTCGGAGCCGACGCGAGTACCGGCGGCGAAAACGAGCGTTCGCGGCCGCTTACTCCAGTTCCGCCCGCATGTCCGCGACGGCCGCCTCGTAGGCCTCGTGGGCGCGATCGAGGTCGATGGGATCGGAGATCATGCTGAAGAACCCGTGGATCATGTCGTCGTAGTTGTGGTACTCGACGGGGACGCCCGCGTCCTCGAGTCGGTCGGCGTAGTTCGCACCGATGTCGCGAAGCGGGTCGAAGCCGGCGGTGAGGACCGTCGCGGGCGGCAGCCCCGAGAGGTCGGCCGCGAACAGGGGGAAGGCGTAGATATTCCCCATCTCGATCTCGGTCTCGAAGTAGTGGTCCCGGAACCACTCCATGTCCGCTTCGGTGAGGAAATAGCCCTCTTTGTTCTCCTCGTAGGCTTCGGTTGCGGGCGCGTCGCCGACGCTGGGGTAGATCAGCAGCTGATAGGCGATGTCGGGGCCGCCCTGATCCCGGACGAGCAGCGACAGTCCCGCCGCGAGGCCGCCGCCGGCGCTGTCGCCGCCCACGATGATCCTGTCCGGATCAGCGCGGAGTTCGTCAGCTTCCTCGGCGACCCACTCGAGGGCGGCGTAACAATCTTCGAGGCCCTCGGGGAACGGGTGGTCCGGCGCGAGCCCGTAGTCGACGCTGACGACGGGGTACCCGGTGTCGTTGGCCAGTTTCCTGCAGACGCCGTCGTGGGTATCGACGCTTCCGACGACCCACCCACCCCCGTGGAAGTACAGGATCAGCGGCCGGTCCTCGCCCTGGGTGCCGGGGTCGTAGCTCCGGACGACGAGGTCGCCGTGTGGCCCGTCGATCGTGTGATCTTCGACGGACGCGAGTTCGATGTCGGGCTCGTCAGTGACGCGCATCTCCTCGAACATCTGGCGGGCCTCCACTGGCGAAATCTCGCTGAACTCGGGGGTGTCGAGCGACTTGTAGAGTTCGAGAAACGCCTGTACGTCCGGATGCGGCTCGTCGGATCTGGATGGTGTCATCGTGGGGCACACTTCTCTCGGAGGACAAAAACCTACCTGCAGCGGCAGCCGGGAACCCGCTGCTTCCCGGTGACCGCGGCACGAACCCGATTCCATCGCGCCCGTCGGCCGCGTTCCACACCGCTTATTTCGGTCCGGCGCGCCCTCTCGAGCATGACGAATCAGGACCTCATCGACGCCCTCCGCGCGGCCGACGCCGTGCAGTTCGGCGAGTTCGAACTCTCCCACGGCGGCACCAGCGAGTACTACGTCGACAAGTACCTCTTCGAGACCGAGCCGGACTGTCTCGAGGCCATCAGCGAGGCCTTCGCCGAGCGGCTCGCACCCGACGACAAACTCGGCGGCGTCGCGCTCGGTGGGGTCCCGCTGGCGGCGGCGACCAGCGTCGCGGCCGGCGTCCCCTACGTCATCGCGCGCAAGCAGCGCAAAGAGTACGGGACGGCCAACCTCGTCGAGGGCCGCCTCGAGGACGGCGAGGAAGTCGTCGTCGTCGAGGACATCGTGACGACGGGGACGAGCCTCGTCGAAGCCGTCGAGGCGCTGCGGGAGGCGGGCGCGACCGTCGAGCGCGCGCTGGTCGTCGTCGACCGAGAGGAAGGCGGCCGCGAGAACGTCGAAGACGCCGGCATCGAGATGGAGGCGCTGGTGACCGCGAGCGACCTGCTCGACTCGCAGTGAATTCGTCAGGGATCGACGGCTACTGCCCGTAGGACTCGAACTTCTCGAGGACCGTCTCGAGTTGCGCGTCCGAGAGCGTCGTCGGCTCGAGGCCGGCCGCGCGGGTCTGGAGGTACAGGCGCGCGAGGCTCTCGACGTGATGCGTGTTTTCGAGCGCGGTCTCTATGTCCGACGCCGTGACGACGAGGCCGTGGTTTTCGACGAGCGTCGCGGTCGCCTCGGCCTCGGCCATCGCCCGGACGATGTTCGCTGCGAGTTCGTCGGTACCGTAGGGCGCGTACTCGGCGACCGGGACGCGCTTGCCGACCGCGACGATCATGTAGTGGACCGGCGGGAGCGGCTCGTGGGCGACGGCCAGGGTCGTCGCCCACGGCGAGTGGGTGTGGACGATCGCGCCGACGTCCTCGCGCCGGTAGATCGCGGCGTGCATCGGCACCTCGCTGCTCGGGGCCATCCGCCCGTCGCGGACCTCGCCGTCGGTCCCGACGACCGGGACGTCCTCGACGCCGAAACCATCGTAGGGGACGCCGGTCGGCGTGACCGCGAAGGCGTCGCCGCGCTCGCCGTCGCGAACGCTCAAATTACCCGTTCGCCCGGGCGTCAGTTCCGCGAGTTCCGGGGCGGACTCGACCACCGCCCGGCGTTCGGGCTCGAGGATCACAGCACCACCTCCGGCAGGGCCGCGACCGAATCGATCCGATGGTCCGGTTCCCGGTCGCCCTCGAGCGGCCCGTCGGGGTCGTCACCGTCGGCGCTGAACAGCACCGTCTCGAGGCCGACCGCGTTGGCCCCGACGATATCGGCTTCGACGTTGTCGCCCACCATCACCGCCTCGGACGGGCGACGATCGAGGCGCGACAGCGCCAGGGTGAACATGACCGAGCCGGGTTTCTCGCGGCCCGTCTCCTCGGAGGTCACCAGCAGGTCGAGATCGTCACCGAGCCCCACCGCCTCGAGTTTCTCGAGTTGGGTTCGCGCCGTGAAGTTCGTGACGATCCCGACGTCGATCCCCCGGTCCCGAAGCGACTCGAGGGTCGCCTCGACACCCGGAACGAGTTCCATCGCGTCGATGTACGCCGTCCAGTATGCCTCGCCGAGCGCGAGCGCCTCGGTCGGCTTCGGTCGGCCGGTGTGGCGCTCGAGCGCGCCTTTGAAGTAGAGGTACCGATCGTGAGATGCCGCCGTGCCGGGCACTTCGCGCTTTATCGCCCGCCGGCCCGTCTGATAGAACGCCTCGAACCCCTCGCGATCGAAGTCGTAGCCCAGTTCCCGCGCGGCCTCTCGAGCGGCGTTTTTCCCTGCTCGATTACACGGCGCGTAGGGATAGAACGTGTTGTCGAAGTCGAAAAGGACGGCCTTGGCGCGCATATCCCATCGTCAATGGGAAGGGAAAAACGAGTACCGGTACCTGATACTCTTTCGAAGCGACTCGGCGGAATTACTGTGCCACCACGGTGTGTCGATACTGAAACCGTACCATCGCTCTCGACAGAAACACTACTATTTATATTATCTAAATTTAGATTATATAACAATACATCGGACGATGGCTGAGATCGTAGTAGTCCTCTTTCTGATTATTGTATTCATTCCCGCATTTCTGGTCTTTGCAGTCTATCTTTGCTACCTCGGCGCGCGTGATCTGCAAACGTTTTGGACGATCGTTACCACTACTCCACAATCCATCGACGAAATTACCGCCCAAAGAGGACCGATCGAAGTGGAAGGAACGGCGATTCCATCGGACGAACACGGAACCGTTACCGGGCTTTTCACCGAAACGGACTGCCTCGTATACACGTACAGCGCGCAGGGGAGGCCGGGTTCGGGTCCGGACGACGCGCGGCGGTCGGACGACGGGAAATTCGACGTACTCGACGAGGGGACGGAGTACACGAAATTCTACGTCGAAGACGAAACGGGACGGGTACTCGTCGATCCGGCCGGTGCGACGTTCGAATTAACGCCGGAATCGTACTACAACGCGCCGCTGAGCGATACCCCGACGCCGGTCAAGGAGTACATGCAACGGCATCCGGAAACACGACCGCCGGACACGCTGATTCATCCCGTAATATCGCATTTCCTACGGAACCACAATCGATTCGTCGAACGCCGACTGGATATCGGCGACACGGTCTACATTACAGGCTACAAGCGGACCGATACCGGGTGGGGGACTGATGAGATAATCGTCGATACCGGACCGAACGAATCCGAATTCGTCATCTACGACAGATCAAAACGATGGACCGCGTTCGAGTACGGCATATACGGGCTTGGAAAAGTGATCGCGAGCCTCATTTTGGCCATAATGATGTTGATTCTTCTCCACGAAAACCTCCAGTATCTCCTCTGAGACGGTGACGTGCTACCGTCCTCTTCGAATTGAAGTTCGGTTTCGTTACTCACCACACGACCTGCTCGGTCCCCGTCGTACCGCCACGCGTTGGATTCGAACGCCCCCATCGCATACCATCACAACGCTTTTACCCCACTCGAGACTACGCGTAGCCACGATGGTAGGTGTCCGTTTTACACGCCGGGCTCATGCCCGCTTCTAACTCACACCTACCGTTTGTTGTGTCGGCCGTGATCGACCGACAGACGGTGGGATCGGCTCGCCCGTCGACGGACACGCCACCGGCGTTTTCCACGCAGTTACAACACCCACACCAGCTACACCCATGTCAGAATCAGATTCCCAGTCACAGGAACGGATAACGGTCGTACTGCCCGACGGCTCCGAACTCGAGGTCGACGACGACGCCACCGTCGAGGATTGTGCGTACGAGATCGGCCCCGGCCTCGGCAGCGACACCGTCGCCGGCAAGCTCGACGGCGACCTCGTCGCCAAGGAGGAACCGGCCTACGACGGTGCCGAACTCGAGATCATCACCGACGGTAGCGAGGAGTACCTCGAGGTCATGCGCCACTCGGCGGCCCACTGTCTCGCACAGGCGGTCGAGCGCCTCTACGACGAGGACGCGGTCAAACTCGCGATCGGCCCGCCGACGGACGAGGGCTTCTACTACGACTTCGACAACCTCGAGATCGACGAGGAGGACCTCGCCGACCTCGAGGCCGAGATCGAGTCGATCATCGACGAGGACTACGACATCGAGCGCGAGGTCGTCTCGATCGACGAGGCCGAAGAACGCCTCGCGGGCGAGCCCTACAAGCTCGAGTTGCTCTCTGAGTTCGCCGACGAGAACGACACCGTCACGTTCTACAAACAGGGCGAATGGGAGGACCTCTGTGCCGGCCCCCACGTCGACTCGACCGGCGAGATCGGCGTCGTCGAACTGCTCGAGATCGCCGGGGCCTACTGGCGCGGCGACGAGGACAACACGATGCAGACCCGCATCTACGGGACCGCCTTCGAGGACGAGAGCGACCTCGAGGACTTCCTCGAGCGCAAACGGGAGGCGGAAAAGCGGGACCACCGCCGCATCGGCAACGAGATGGATCTCTTTTCGATCCAGGACGTGACCGGCCCCGGACTGCCGCTGTATCACCCCGCCGGGAAGACCGTCCTCTCGGAACTCGAGGGGTTCGTCAAGGACTTAAACGAGGACGCGGGCTACGACTACGTCGAGACGCCTCACGTCTTCAAGACGGACCTCTGGCACCGGTCGGGCCACTACGAGAACTATCAGGACGACATGTTCATCTTCGACGTCGGCGACGACGAGTTCGGTCTGAAGCCGATGAACTGTCCCGGCCACGCCGCCATCTTCCAGGACCACTCCTGGAGCTACCGGGACCTGCCGATCCGCTACGCCGAGAACGGCAAGGTCTACCGAAAAGAGCAGCGCGGCGAACTCTCGGGACTCTCGCGGGTCTGGGCCTTCACGATCGACGACGGCCACCTCTTCATCCGGCCCGACCAGATCAGACAGGAGGTCGAGGAGATCATGGACATGATCACCGACGTCCTCGAGACGTTCGACCTCGACTACGAGATGGCGCTTGCGACCCGTCCCGAGAAGTCCGTCGGCAGCGACGAGATCTGGGACCGCGCCGAGGAGCAACTCGAGAACGTCCTCGAGAACCGCGCCCACGACTACGAGGTCGAGGAGGGTGATGGCGCGTTCTACGGCCCGAAGATCGACTTCGCGTTCGAGGACGCCATCGGCCGCTCGTGGGACGGCCCCACGGTCCAACTGGACTTCAACATGCCCGAGCGGTTCGACCTGAACTACGTCGGTGAGGACAACGAGGAACACCGCCCGGTCATGATCCACCGCGCGCTCTACGGCAGTTACGAGCGGTTCTTCATGATGCTCATCGAGCACTACGAGGGCCGATTCCCGCTGTGGCTCGCGCCCGAGCAGGTCCGGGTGCTGCCGATCTCCGACGACAACCTCGGCTACGCCCACCGCGTGGCAAACGAGTTCGATGACTTCCGCGTCGAAGTCGACGGCCGCGACAGTACGCTGGAACGGAAGATCCGCGCGGCCCACGACGACCGCGTCCCCTATCAGATCATCGTCGGCGACAACGAGGAGGAAGACGGCAACATCTCGGTGCGGGACCGCTTCGAGGACCAGGAGTACGACGTCGAGATCGACGAATTCCGGGAGCACCTCGAGGCCGAGCGCGACGAGCAGCGGACGGAGCCGGACTTCCTGCAGGACGAGTAGCGTCGCAGGCTGTACTGCAATGTTGACCTCGGTGTTCGTGAATTTATCCGCGTGCAGTTAGTCACAGCTGGGTACTTCTTCTCGATACGTCATCTCCCGCTCATCTCCATAGTAAAGGATGATTCCCCGGGGAATGCTCGGATGTGGTGGACATTCCGGTTCGGTAGGTACAGAAACGACACCGTTTGCACCGTCATCGGTTCGGTACTCGACAGTACGGATCTCATCGGGGATCGGGTCGGTGATAAATGAATGACTCTTTGTCACTTCGCGTTTGTCTTCGTAGATGACGGTGCCGTTCTCCGCTCTGGCTGTAAATTCGAACGTCGTCGTCTCGTTCTCGTAATATGAATTGGTTAGCACAATCTGTGCTTTATTCTCATATTTATGTTCCTCGTCGTAGAGCAAGTCTTGACAGCCGGCAGTTGCAGTAATTACCGTAGTTGCTACAATCCCGACAAATCCACGCCGATAGTGCAATTTGTTTTCGTTCATAAATGGTTAGATGGCTCTCTATCCTGTCTCATAATAATATCATCGAGTGTAAGTGAACGTGCTGAATCAAGGAGTCAAATACAATTAATTATCAATCAGTATGGTCGATTAGAGTACCTCGTCGACCCGTATTTCGAACGTATCTCGGTCAGTGTCGTCTGCACCTCGAGTATGTTGGAAGCGCTGGTACGCTTCGAATCGCTCTGAGTTTGCCGAGATATCGAACGACGGCGGATATCCAACCGAGATATCTGGTTTCGTTCGACTCCCTTTCCAGACGTATGTAAACATCGCGGAGAGCCGAGTGTAATCGACGAACTCGGTCCTTTCTCGAGCATAATTCCCGTCGTCGCCGTTGGTGTCCATTCCGTTTCATCACCGGTAGGACCGTTATCGTAGGCCATGTGGTAGCCATCGACCTCGATACCGACTCCCTTGCCCGAGTAGGTGCCTCCGATGAATCCTGGCCGAGAGCGCAGTAAGTGTAACACCTGTCGATCGAAGTATCGCACGTCTACTTGGTCTTTTTCTCATCGCATTCATACAAATAGTTAGCAATTATATAATAGCATCTATCTTATATTATAACACAGAATGAAATATATGAAGGTGACAAACCAATTATTGTAAGTTTGATGACTGTTTGGTTGCTAATGTCCCATTCGTTCTAGCTATTTCTAATCATGATAATTTCTGGTTGAGTGCGATGAAACAGTAGAGGATATCTACAACCGAGGCCCACTGATTCGTGACGACGCCCACAGCAGACATCGCTCGACGACTGTGCCGACCGATCAAAAGAGCATCGGTACCCTGGCGACACGTGGATATGAACGGACATGCTCGAGACGTTCGATCTCGATCATGAGCTGGCGCTGGTGACCGCTCTTTCGACGTCGTTCCGCAGTTATGGTGCCTCGAGCGTGATGAAACCCATCGGCCGGTGGAGACTCAGAATGATCACGGGGCATGTGATTTCGAGTCGGCTTGCCGGCGGCCGCCGCGGACAACACATATCTGTGGTGATCGACGGCATGTCTTCGATCGTAATACCCATAGTTACGGAATCGTGCATATCTGTATGAACAGAGCCGAGAAAGCAGCCCTCCAGCTGCGAGCGGTCGACGTACTGCGGATGTTAAAGGAGACCCGGACCTACGACGAACTCGCCGAGACGACCGGGCTTCCGGCGGGCGATCTCAACCGCTACGTCAACGGGCACGTTCTCCCCGGAACCGATCGCGCGCGCGAGGTCGTCGAGGAACTCGGTCGGGAGGCGCTGGCGGCGGAACTCGACGCGCGAATCGCTGTCGACGACGAGGGGTACGTCGACAACAGCGCGACCGTCTTCGACCAGCCGTTCCTCGATCTGGCCGCGCCCGTCGTGGCCAACGGGTTCGACTTCGATCGACCGGACGTGGTTCTCACCGCCGCGACTGACGGGATCACGCTCGCGGCCGCGCTCGCGAGTTACTACGGGGTCCGCTGTGCCTACGCGAAAAAGAGCAAGGAGACCGCCGTCGAGGAGTTCATCGAGGCCCGCCAGCGCCTGCAGTCGGGGATCGAACTCACCTACTACCTGCCCGCCTCGGCCATCGATCCCGGCGAGTCGGTGCTGGTCGTCGACGACCTCATCCGTTCGGGCGAGACGCAGGAACTCCTGTTGGACATCGCTCACACCGCCGAAGCCGACGTCGCCGGCGTTTTCGCGCTCATCGCCGCCGGCGAGGACGGTATCGAACGCGCCCGCGGTCGGACCGATGCGCCGGTCGGTGCGCTCACGAGCGTCGCCCCGACGACGGACCGGGTAACGAACGACTGACCGCCCGCCCTGCATTTCGTCCGTCGACGGAACGAACGCGCAGTGTTCCAGACCGGAAACGTGAAAGCGTTGTTTTCGACGCCGCGTTCGTTAAAACGCCTCGAGAAACCGCCCGAGGGGAACCGTGTGAACGATTGGCACATTATTAATCATTAGGTTTATGGTGGTCCCTCCAGTTTGTGGTGGTACGCACATGACCGAGACAGTCATCCTCGGCGTGATCGGTTCCGACGCTCACGTCGTCGGGATCACCATCCTGGAACAGGCGCTGGAGGCAGCCGGATTCGACGTCGTCAATCTGGGGGTTCAGAGTTCCCAGGAGGAGTTCGTCGAAGCCGCGTCCGCCAACGATGCCGAGGCTGTACTCGTCTCGTCGCTCTACGGCCACGCCAAACAGGACTGTGAGGGCTTCCACCAGCGAATCGCCGAGTCCGACCTCGATGTCACGACCTACATCGGCGGCAACCTCGCCGTCGGACAGGACGACTTCGAGGAGACCCGCAAGTTCTTCCGCGAGATGGGGTTCGATCGGGTCTTCGACTCCGAGACCGACCCCGAGGAGGCCATCGACGCGCTGATGGCCGATCTGGATATGCGCTCGACCGAGAGCGAACAGGAAAGTCAGACCATCTCGGCGTAAGCCGACCGATCACGTCTTCTCCGCTGTCGCTATCGTACCCACTGAGCCGATTCTATCGCTCGGTAGCGGCCACTGTTCGTTCGATTCGTCTCGAGCGAGCGGCGGCCGGATCAGCGAACGATCGTCACCGGGACCGGCGACCGCCGAGCGACCGTCTCGGCCACGCTCCCGAGTAAAATGCGGCTCGCGCCGGTCCGACCGTGACTCCCGATCACGATGTGGTCCATGTCGTGTTCGGCCGCGTAATCCACGATCGTCCGCGAGACGCCGCCGACGACGTGGTCCGTCTCGATCTCGAGCCCGTGGTCTGCGGCCTGCTCTCGCGCCGTCTCGAGGATGTTCTCGGCCCGTTCCTCGTGATGGTCCTGTATCTCGTCGTAGTTGGCCATCGCGGTCCCCTCCACACCGGTCACGGCGTAGAAGTCGCCCGGATCGAGGACGTGAATCGCGGTGATCGTCGCCTCGGGATACTCGCGACAAGCGAACTCGAGGGCTTCCGTCGATTGGTTCGAGTCGTCGACCGCCACGAGGACGTTGTCTGCCATGCGCGCTGGTACATCGGCCTACCGAATAAGTCCACCTCTGAATCCGACGGTACGGGAGTTGCCGCCAGCGTCCGTTCGGTCGCTTTCGGTGGGACTCGAAATCGTGCCCACCTCGTCTGCGCGGGCGGCCTCACGTGGACACGGCAGCGCAGCCGCTGTCGAAGTCGGTCGCGAAAGAAACGTGTTGGTTTACCGTCGTGGCTGCGCGTTACTTCGCGCGTCCCTGACCGCCGGTGTTGGAGGGACGGACCTTCTCCGCGCCCTTGCCGCGGTTGTTCAGACCGCGGTTGGCCTTGCCGGCGTTGGTGAGGCCGCGGAACGCGCGGTTGGTGTGATCGTCGTCACAGATCCAACTGAGGTCGTCGTCGTTCTCGATTGCGGGGTGGTTCGGGTCCACGAGGATCGCTTCGAACCACTTCTGCGAGCCGTCTTCACCGACCCAGTAGCTGTTGAGAACGCGCAGGTTGGGGTACTTCCGGGAGACGCGTTCCTCACCGATGCGCTGGATGTTCTTGCGCCGCCCGATGCGGTTGACACCCTGGCGCTTCGAGCGCCGACCGGCGGTGAACCGTTCCTTCCGGGCAGTCCCTTTCCGGACCGAGACCCGGACCACGACGATGCCCTGTTTGGCCTTGTAGCCGAGTTCGCGTGCCTTGTCCAGTCGCGTCGGGCGCTCGATGCGCTCGATGGCGCCCTGGTCGCGCCACTCCTGTTTGCGCTGCCACTGTAGCTCCCCGAGCTTGCCGTCGTCGGGGTCCTTCCATGCGTCCTTGATGTGGGAATAGAAGCTTTCTGCCATTGTATTCACCCGCGGGCGTTTGCTGGTTCAATCCCGACCGGGGCCGAGCCCCGCGGATCACATCCCGACCTGTGACGCGGCGTCGTGCAGGTGCCCGCTGATGCCCGCGAACCAGCGAGTCTACCCTCTCTTCCCGGCTCTCGAGTATAAGCGCTTCGAACTCCGGGAACGCGGCGTCGAAACGGTGAGTATCGCTCGCGGGAGCCTCGCATCGACGACCGATCGCGTGGTGTGTCCGTCGATGTGAACTCCATGGTGTTGCGAGGGTGAGAAATAATGCACAGGTTCAGTGGGGACTACTCTCCCGTCTGAGGGTTCTCTCGCAACTCTGCTTGCGAGTGAACTCTGGGTTTCTATCAGAATTCGAAAAACAATTCAGTTATCGCTGTCAACACAGATGATTTCTCGGAACTCGTCGCCGAGCGTGTCGTGGTTCTCGTTTCCGAAAAAATAGTGGAGGTTATACATTCCTCTGTGCGATGTGAATCGTAACATTCATTTTAGCGTGCCTCTGGTAACTGCAGTCGATACACGTAAGATCCTGATTGTCTCGGGATTTACCAGTTTAGGTAATCGTATTTATTCATTAGTTCTTCTGGTTCATGATTTGATATTGCTTGAATTGAGGCATCCCAATCATGAGCAACATAAATCGGAGATTCTTCCTCTTCAAGCACGCTTGCGACGCGTGGATTTTTTCTTTTTATAGCTTCTGCGTTTTCTGGGTTATACTGTTCAATACCATATTCGGATTCTACATCGGAGGATCCCATTTTGGATAGAGGATGGTCGTCATAAGGGGGTGCTTCTGAGATAACAGAGAACGAATTTTGAACCGGATATTCTGGATATGCAACAGCGAGATCGGTCACAGTGTGATCTATTTCTTCTCCAGAATCCACTTCAGCAGAGTATTTGTGATAATATCCAGTGTGGTGTTGATATCCTCCTCCTCTAGGTGCGTCAACATTGTACTTTCTATTCACATTATTTGTGTCCCCAAATTGTTCAAGCATGGACATTAAGAATTGAGTAGTCCCATACGCAACTCCTACGTGAGTGTTGAGGGCACCAATTGCTACTCCAATCCCTGATTCAACTGTTTTCAGGTTTTCGTAATCAGCAGGGGATTCACCACTACCAATCTTTACACCTGCCCAATTCTCATTATTTTTTGTACCTATATTATCTATAGATACATCGGATACTTTACACTCGTGCCACCACATCTCCTCAGCAGGGGAATCGTCGTCGACAAATCGGCAGTCCGTCGTCCCACTTACGCTGATATCAATAGCCCACTGACTAATGCTAGGACGCCATATTGGCTCATGGACAATTACGCTACTCGAGAGAGTGATCGTAAAATCACCCTCCCCATACACTTGTGGCCCTGTATACGAGTCAACATCATCAAGTTCTTTTCGCTCCCAAGGGTCAGGGCAACCGTTAGGACAGGCATCGTACTCAGAATCCATATCCGCGATTGCGGATATTGAAAGCGCCGTACTGGACGTAGACAGTCCTAAACCACTTATTCCGACTGTTCTCAAGAATTTTCTTCTGGATGACATTCCTTCCATAGCAGATGATTTATCTATAAGCATATAAATCTTATTTAATTTCTATACAAAATTATATGCTACAGTGGTTTTATACTGATGTTATAATTATATCTATTTGTGTACTAACGAAAATGGTTAAGTAAATCAAGTTCATATGGACTATAATAGCTTCCCAAATATGAAAAACCAATCCCACACTGGAGTAATATAGTAATGAGACGTCGTACATTTCTGGCTTCGGCTAGTACGTTTACGGTCATGGCTACAGCCGGTTGCGTGCTTAGTGAGAACTCATTGCCGACGTTCATTCTTCATAGTGTTCGGTCGTACCAGCCGGATGCAGAGACGATATTCGTTCTGTCTACAGTTGAACGACAAGGGGACGGCAACGGAGAAGTCACAATTGATGTCGAGCTATTGTTCGAAAACATGCACAACTGGGGCATGGAGCGGACATTCAAAGTTCGTGAGAAGGAGAACGATGAACAGACGCTGGCACATGCATTCACAGCCGATTCACCGACTTTCGACCAACCGTTTACCGCGAGAGCTAAAATCATACGGCTGGACGACGCGGACAGTGACTGGGTCGAGGAAACCGACTACTCACCGTTATCATAATGAACGAGACGCTATCTCATGCGTCAAAGGCTTGGTCGGTCCGCTCGAGAGAGGTGGAAATGAGTGAACGGGTTCGAAATTTCAGTACTTCGACTTCGCGTTCGCCCGCGTGCTGTACAACTGCTGGCGACTCGTGGATGTCCTCGTGCAATTGCAACTACACGGCGAGGGAGGCAACAAGCCAGCAGTCTCTTCGAACTCGTTCCTGATTTGCTAAGGAGAACTCCGTCCTCGGTCCGCTTGACTACGCTCTCGTTTCTTCTGAATTTGCTCGATCGTGAGCGGCGGGCCGGTCTGACCGGCGATTTTCTATCGGATCCGTGAACACCACTCGACAGGTTTCTCAGAAGCGCGTTTCGCGACTCGCTCGGCAGCTTCTTGCAGTCGCTTAGATCCGAAACCTGTGCATCATAGACCCATCTTCACAACATCCCGAACACCAATTTGATATATCTTCATTTGGTTTATCAGATAGCACGTGTCCGAGAAGAACCGCTGACGGTACCGGTCGGATGGTTACGATGGACCGTCCGACGACTCCCACGACTGGGCCGAACGACGGTACCACCGCTGTTGTCCTCGAGGGACCGTTCCGGAAGCGGTCGGTGAAGCGCGCCTGCTCTCGCTTGGGGTTGCTCGCTGTTTTGGGGTTCTCCCGCGCCGGCTGGTGGCCACCCAGTCGGGTCGGGGACCGCTCGAGGCGATGACAACGAAAATAGATCGTTCGACGGGCTGATCGAACCGCCGTGAACCGCGTTCCGGACTGGTAGTCCTCCGGTATCGGTGCGGCTACGCGTCGACCTCGAGCGAGTCGAACGCGCCGGCCTCGATCTCGCGAGCGAGATCGTCGGCCTCGAGGTCGTCGGGGACGTGCTGGGGGTACTTCCGCCGGAAGTAGCCCACGATGTTGGTCAGATCGCGCCGGAGGAACTCGCCGGCGTTCTCGTGGTCGGTCGGGACCGCCTGGGGCCAGTCGAAGATCGTCACGCCGCCCTCGTCGACGAAGACGTTGTACTCGCTCATGTCCGCGTGGACGTAACCCGTCTCGTAGGCTTCGGCGATCTCGCTGACGAGCAACTCGAGGACGCCCAGCACCTGCTCGTCCTCGAGCCGTGTTCGCGAGAGTTCGACGCCGTCCATCTTCTCCATGACGATGGCGTGGCGGTTCTGCCCGATCGGCTGGGGGACCGCCACGTCGGGGTAGAGTTCCTCGAGGATGTCGTACTCGCGCTCGGCGGCCTTCCGGGCGGTGTACATCCACGAGACGTGGTCGTTGTCCGAGGTATAGTCGCGTTCCTTGTGGACCTCCCGGAAGTTCGTGTACCCCTCGCGGTGGTACTTCAGGGCCAGCGGCTTGTAGGAGCGGACCTCGTAGACGTCGCTTTCCTTGCCGACGCCGAGCGGCGAGCCGAACTCCGAGATCGTGTCCTGTTCGACCAGCGCCCGCAAGGCGAGGGTATCGTAGCCCTCGAACTGGAGGGTATAGCCCTCGTACTGGATCGTCTTTCGCTCGACCAGCCCGCGCTTGAGACACCGCTCGAGGCGGTACTCGACCTCCTCGTCGGGCAGGTCGGCGAACTTCGGGAGCTTCTCCCGCTGGACCCACTCGGAGAAGCGCATCCCCTGCTCGACGCCCGAGAGGAGATAGAAGTCCTCGTCCTCGAGTTCCGGGAGCAACCCGGCGACGTTGCGCACCATACGCGCCGATAGCCGGCGTGTACGTAAAAACGGCGTGACGCGGCTCCGGCGGCGACGCGACTCGGGCTGGTGATGCCGACTGGGACGGGATCGGCGCATGGGGTGGCTCGGAGCCACGGTGCCACCGCGGTTCGACCCGACGCTCGGCCGAGATAAATCGAATATCGATATACGAAAATCGAGGTGCGTCGGAATCGATTTCCATCTCGTCCCCATTGCCCCACGTATGACCGACCGCACCGATCGGGACTGGCGGCTAATCCGGGACGAGCCCCGCGACGGGGCGACGCAGATGGCCCTCGAGGAGATCGCCGCGCGGACGGCCCTCGAGGACGGCCTGCGAACGGTACGGACCTACTCGTGGGAACCGAGTACGCTCTCGCTGGGATACCGACAGGACGCCGACACCGTCGACTGGGACTTTTGCGAGCGCGAGGGGATCGACGTCACCCGCCGACAGACCGGCGGCGGCGGGATCTATCACGACCGTTACGCCGACATTTCCTACACGATCGTCGCGCCCGCCGACGAGGTCCCGGGGGATCTGATGGACTGTTACGAACTGTTCTGCGAGCCGATCCTCGAGGCGTTCGACCGACTGGGCGTCGACGCCGACTTCGCCGCGGCCGAGCAGGACGCGATCTATCACCCGTCCTGCTATCTGCGCGATATCAACCCGGCCCACGACATCGTCGCGCCCGCCGGCGCGGGGGCGGACGCGAGGAAAATCAGCGGCAACGCCCAGTACCGCCAGCGCGACGTGGTCATCCAGCACGGCTCGATCAGCTACGCCCTCGAGCCCCAGGCCCACGTCGGCGTCTTCGACACCGACCTCGCGGAGTCGACGTTCACCGACCGGGTAACGAGCGTCCGCGACGAAGTCGGGGTCGATCGCGAGACGGCCGTCGACGCGATCGCGGGCGCGCTGGGTGACTGGTGTGACGCCGACGAATCGACCTGGCGCGAGGGCGAACTCGAGGCGGCCCGCGATCTCGCCGCCCGGAAGTTCGGGGCCGACGAATGGGTCCGTGATCGGGAGGTCCTCGAAGTGGGTGGGCAGTGACGGAAAGACGCCAAGCACGCTCGAGCGGGCGGTTCGGTAGCGCGTGCCGTACCGCGATGGCCGACAGTAGATCGCAGGAGAACACCGCGCGACGGTTCGTTACCGGTGAACCGTCGCACAGCACGCGCCACGGCAGGTCCGGCGGCCGGTCGGAGCGACACCGTCAGTCGATCGAATCGGGGCGGTCCGTTATACCTATCACGGCCCGGTACTGACCGGCAGGCATGACGATGAAGGTCGGCGCACACGTCTCGATCTCCGGCTCGCGCGTCTCTTCCGACGACGAAACACCGCCGTACGACGATCTCCGCAACGCCGTCCACCGCCAACTCGCTTTCGGCGGCAACTGTGGCCAGATCTTTACCACCTCGCCACAAGTCTGGCAACAACCCGAAATCGGCGACGAGGCCGCTGACGGGTTCCGGGAAGAGACCGACGAGGAACTCGAGGGGCCGTGGGTGATCCACTCCTCGTATCTCGTCAATCTCTGTACGCCCAAAGACGACCTCCGCCGGAAGTCCAAAGAGAGCATGCAGGCGGAACTCGACGCCGCCGAGCGACTGGGAATTCCCTACGTCAACGTCCACCTCGGGGCACACACCGGCGCGGGCGTCGAGGGCGGCCTCGACAACGCGGCGAGCCTGATCGACGACCTCGAGGTACCCGAGGACGTGCAGATCCTCATCGAATCCGACGCGGGCAGCGGCACGAAGCTCGGCGGCGAGTTCGAGCACCTCGCGGGGATCATCGACCGCACCGGCACCGACATCGGGATCTGTATCGACACCGCCCACACGCTGGTCGCGGGTAACGACCTCACGACGCCCGAGGCGGTCGACGAGACCGTCGGCCGGTTCGACGACGTGGTCGGGCTCGAGTACCTCGAGTACATTCACCTCAACGACTCGAAACACGACGTGGGCACCCACAAGGACGAACACGCCCACATCGGCGAGGGCTACATCGGCGAGGACGGGATGCGGGCGATCGTCAACCACCCTGACCTGCGGGAGCTGCCCTTCGCCCTCGAGACGCCGACCGAGGACGGCCGCGGCTTCGCGTGGAACATCGAAAAGGTACGGGAACTGCGCGACGACGCATAGGCCGGCGCTTCGCGAAACCGACCCGTTTTTACTCGAGACACCGCTATCGGGGCCCGTGCGCGAGTTCTCCGAATCCTACCTCAGCCGGACCCGCGAGGGGATGTGGGCCGACTCCCGCGAGGCCCTCGAGCCGCTGGCCCTCGACACCCGCGACCGGATCCTCGACGTGGGCTGTGGGACCGGCGAACTGAGCCGGGTCCTCGCGGCGGAGTCGTCGGGCGAGGTGATCGGCTGCGACGCCGACCCGGACCTGCTTTCGGCGGCCGACGCTCACATCCCGGTCGTCGCCGGCGACGCCTTCCAGCTGCCGTTTCCGGACGACACGTTCGACCTCGTTGTCTGTCAGGCGCTGCTGATCAACCTGCCCGATCCCGCGGCCGCAATCGCCGAGTTCGCTCGCGTCTCGACGGACCTCGTCGCGGCTGTGGAACCGAACAATGCCGCGGTCGAGATCGACTCGAGCGTCGACGCCGAGGGCGACCTTGAGCGGCGGGCACGCGGGGCCTACATCGATGGCGTGTCGACGGACGTCGCGCTCGGGGCCGACGCCCGCGAGGCGTTCGGCGATGCAGGGCTCGCGGTCCTCGAGACGCGCCGGTACGATCACGTCCGGACGGTCGAACCACCGTACAGCGAAGGCGCGCTGCGGGACGCTCGCCGGAAAGCGACCGGTGCGGGGCTGGCAGACGATCGGGAGACGATGCTCTCGGGCCCGTTGACCGAGGCGGAGTACGACGACCTCCGCGGCTCGTGGCGAGAGATGGGACGGACCGTCATCGAGCAGATGGAAGCGGAGGAGTATCGCCGGATGGAAGCGGTCCCATTTTTCGTTACCGTGGGCAGGGTCCCCCGATCGTAGCCACTGCCGCTCACGACGGACTGTTTCGCACAAGGCGTTGCGAGTCCGAGTGAATCGTTTCGGTGGCGAGGATCGTCACCCGCGACGGACTGTGGCTGCGTTTGCGAGTCCGGATGTCCCGAGTGCCGTTTCTCACCACGGAGAGAGCGCCCGCAGTCCGCTGCCGACCAGTCCGCCGACGAGGCCGTCGATGGCAGTCAGCAGCGAGAAGGCGACGGCGAGTAGGACGACGCTCGGAAGCCCGAGTCCGGAGAGCCCCGGACTGACCGGCCCGACCGAGGAGAGGACGAACAGCGGCGGTTCGGTGTACAGCCCGGAGAGTGCGCCGAGAAACGCCATGAAGAAGCCTGCGAGGCCACCGACGAGCGCGCTCGCGACAACCGCGTACGCGAGGCCGGTCACGACCCGCCCGGCGGCGTACGCGGCGATAAATCCCGCGACGATACCGCCCCCGACCCGCGTTAAGACCGGTACCAGAAGCGAGGTAAAGGAAACGAACACCCCGACGGCGGCGGCTCCGAGGACGATTCGCGAGTCGATCGCTGCCAAGGACGGCGCGTACTCCTCGACGTCGTTCGTCTCGTGATCGCTCATGGTTCGATTTCCCGCTCGTCACTGACTCCGTCGTCCGTCGATCGATTTCCAGTCCGCGCTGGCGTCTCCGTGTCGTTCTCGTCGGCCTCAGGGGTGGTCGGGGTTGCCGTCTGTTCATCGCCGTTCGGACGCTCGCTACCGGACTCGTTCGACGGCAAGTCGCCAGCCGAATCGCTCGTGGTCCCGTCGCTTTCGTTGGTCAGGCCGTCACTTTCGTTGTCCAGCCCATCGGTCTCGTTCCCTCGAATTTCGGTTTCGTTGTCTCGGATATCACTGCCGTCGTGGCCGTCGTTTTCATTGTCTCTGCTATCGCTTTCATTTCCTCCAGCGTTCTCGGTTCCTTCTCCAACGCTTTCATTTCCACCAACGCTCTCGTTTCCTCCCCCAACGCTTTCATTCCCTCCAACGCTCTCGTTGGCCGAACGGTCGGTCTCGTTGCTTCGGCTCTCGGTTTCGTCCTCTCGATCACCACCGTCGTTCTGCCCACCGATGTCGTGCGGTGGGTCGAACGGGGCGGGTGCGGGGACGTCGCGTTCCGGGCCGACCTCGACGGTGTACCCGGTAACGGAGAGGTTTCGCAACTCGACCGAGCGGGCGTCAACGACGACGTCGGTCTGTTGTGCCGTGAAACACTCCTCGCCCGCTGCGAGATCGTTGAGCGCCTCGTTTTGCCGGTCCGTTCGTAACACGATCTCTCCCTCGGCGGATCGCGTCTCCTCGAGTTCGACGCGTCTGGTTTCGTCGAAGTGAATCGTGACGTTTCCGTCGTCGCCTCGAACGACGATCCGGTTGGTGTCCGACGAAAGTTGCTGGACGCAGACGGTCGCGCCCTCGACCGTACCGAGGTCGACGGTGATGGCTTGCTCGTCGGCCTGCCCGGCCACGTGGGACGGGCCGACCATGACACCACCGAGGGCGACCGCGACCACGACGACGAACGCACCGGCCCGTGTCATGCGTCGTGGCGGTCCCTCGGTCGGGTTCGTCTCGTCGTCACTCGTCGGTACCCCACCGTTTGATTCGGTCGATGCCCGCACGGCAACTCAGGAGTAGCCGTCCGACGAGGCGACCGAACCCCGCGTCGATCCGGGCCGCCGCCTTGTCGACGACGCTCGGCTCCGAGACGGCGTCGTCGACGACTTCGTCGCGTGGCTTCCAGGCGAGACAGAGGTTCCCGCCTAGAATCCCAAGCAGCATGCCAACCAGCAACCCGCCGAGGGATCCGAACAGCGAGAAGATCGCCAGGACGGTCCCGACGACGCCGGCGACGTCGGCGTGTGCCGGCTTGACCAGCACGTAGATCCCCGTCAGAAAGACGAACACGCCGAAGAGGGCACCGATCGCGAGAAAGCCCGCCATCTGTCCGCCGATGAAGGCGAGATCCGGCAGGATCTGCATCGGTACCCAGGTGATCAGGACCCCGGCCAGACACAGCAAGAGCCCACCGAGGAACGGCCGTCCGGCCCGCCAGGTGTTGAACCGGCCCCATCTGGTCCCGCTCCACTGGCTGACCCTGCTCCACCGGCTCCTGGCCCGTGCGGGAAGCGTATCGGTCTCGTCCTGCTCGTTTTCGGGCGACATGGGTGATCACCCGTCGGGGTGGTACTCCACGTCGACGTCGAGACCGGGGAGTGAGATCTCGTTCGAGGCGAGATACACCGCTTCCATCTCGACGTCTTCCTGCACCATTCCGGGCTGTTCCCCGGAGATGTTCGTGAGGTAGCCGTCCTCGGGATCGGCGTTGCCACCGGCCGTCTGCTGGAACTGCTGTTCCGGGTTGTCGGTCGCCTGTGCGTTGACGACCTGTCCGTTGAATTTCGCCTCTTCTGCCTTCAGGTCGGTGAGCTTGATGTACTGCTCGTCCGCTTTGACCGTCCCGTCGGCGGCGAAGGAAATCTCCATCGAGCCGTCGATCATGGGTATCGACTTCTCGCCGCTCAGTACCATGCCGTCGATCTCGACGCCGCGCTGTTCAACGACGGCGACCGGCGTCGTCCCCTCGGTGTCCTCCCCGATGCTGGGATAGAGGAGGAAGTCGTCCGATCTGATCTCGTCTGCCGTGACCGTAAAGCCGCTGCCACTGGCGGTAGCCATCGCCGTCGCGTAGGCCGTCCCCGACGAGAGGACGACGAGACCGACCAGGGCGACGACCAGGAACGACGCGACGGTCCCGGTCGCGAGTCGCTTTCGGCGGTACATACTACACCCACCTCCGAACGATCGGTTCGGCGGCTTTCGTTCTATTCGCTGCTCCCACACCGTTTCCGCTCCGATATCGCGGCCTCATTTCGAACGTCACAAGTCCACACCCAACACGATGTCCAATCATTTTTCCTCCTTGGATGCGGGGGCATTTATAACCAATTCGGAGAAAATATTATAGCAACGATGGCTGTCTGCCGGCCGGGACGTATCGAACCATCGTCGTCCCGAACCGGCATAAAAGACCGTGGAAACGCGGGAAAACGTCTACTCGAGCGTACCGCTCGTATCGGAGCATGCGACCGAAACGGACTGGAATCGACGAACGCAACGACACCTGCTCCGAGTTCGACCCCGGCTCTCGTAACCCCCGAAGCGGTGTCGGTCGTCGCGAAGCCGTCGTCAGTGGTCATACCGCCGGCGCGGTGGCTGTGACGGTCACGTCGGGGCTCGGCTCGAGACCGTCCCACCGAACTTCTATACTAACAATCGATACTGAAAAATACTTGTACGATGTCGTAGCTGTCGAACGATGAGATACGCGAAATGTGTTATCATTCCCGATGAGGAGGGATTGCATCCGCTCGATCGACGGATCGCCGAACACCCGGACGTGACGCGTGAACTACTCCACAACGTCAACCTCCTCGTCGACGAGACGATCGTCGCGCTCTATCAGTTCTCGGGCGACAGAAACGCTCTCGAGTCGATCCTGTCGGCGTCGTCGATGGTCAATCAGCACCAGCTCTCGAGCGCCGACGGCGAACACCACGCCTACATCCACCTCGAGGCCGACGACCGGCTCGTCGGGCTGTTGAGCATGCTCAGGGAGTTCGAGTTCATCTACGATACCCCCCTCGAGTTCACGCGCCGTGGCGGCCTCCGGGTCACGATGATCGGTGACGTACAGAGCTTCCAGAAGGCCGTTCCGGACGTTCCCGACGGGATCAGGCTCAAGCTCCTCAAGACGGGCCGGTACGAACCGAACACGGACCGGCTGTTCTCCCAGTTGACCGGTCGCCAGCAGGAGATCCTCCGGACCGCCGTCGAGATGGGGTACTACGACGTTCCGCGGGCGGTGACACACGAGGACATCGGCGAGGCGCTTGGCTGTACCGGGGGGACGGTCGGCGGCCACCTGCGACGGATCGAGGCGACGCTCCTCACGCAGATCGTCCCCTGATTCGGTCGCGGTCGGTGCAAACGGTGGTGTGCCCATCGCGATCGACGCAGTCGGGTCGAGTGGCGACGGGAACGACCGCCATATTACATACGGATGGCCGCCGAGGGTGCCGGTATGGCAGCGATCGAACTCGAGGGGCTCACGAAAGATTACGGCGAGGTACTCGCCAACGACGACGTCACGTTCGCCGTCGAGGAGGGGGAGATTTTCGGGTATCTCGGCCCCAACGGCGCGGGGAAAACGACGACGATCCGGACGCTGCTCGGGTTCCTCTCGCCGACCGCGGGGACGGCTCGGTTGCTCGGCAACGACGTGACCGACGAGGCGCAACTGCTCGCGGCCAAACGCCGGCTCGGCTACCTCCCCGACGATCCGGGGTTCGACGAGACGGCGACCGGCCGGGCGGTCCTCGACCTCCACGCATCGCTCAAGGGCGACGAGCGAAGCGCGGAGTTGCTCGAGCTGTTCGATCCGCCGCTCGATCGCGAAATCAGGGAGTACTCGCGCGGCAACGTCCAGAAACTGGGGCTGGTGACGACGTTCATGCACGATCCCGACCTGGTGATTCTAGACGAGCCGACCAGCGGGCTCGATCCCCTCCTCCAACAGCGGTTCAACGAGTTCGTCCGGGCCGAACGGGAGCGCGGACTGACGGTGTTTTTCTCCTCGCACATCCTGAGCGAGGTGCGGAAGCTGTGCGACCGCGTCGGCATCATCCGTGACGGCCGGCTCGTCACGGTCGAGCCGGTGGAATCGCTGCTGGACAGGAGCGGCAAGTTCGTCCGGTTACACGCCGCGGAGGCGATCCCGGTCGACGCCCTCGAGATCGACGGGGTCCACGGCATCGAGTCCGACACGGGGCCGAGCGACGGGACCGAATACGCGTTCACGTTCACCGGCGACGTCAACGCCCTGCTCGCGGCCCTCCGGGAGTACCGATTGCACGACCTGTCGATCGAGGAAGCGCCGCTCGACGAGGTTTTCATGCGGTTCTACGACGATACCGACGGGAGCGAACGGAACGGGGCGGATCTGACCGTCGGGCCCGGTGCGGCGAGTGGGGGTGAAGACGATGTTTGAACTGACTGCCTACGACGGCCGCCGGCGGGTCCGGGGCAGCGTGTATCTCTCGATCGGGCTCTCCTTGCTCGCCGCGATGGTCATCTGGGTCTACCCCTCCTTCGAGGCCGAAATCGACCTCGAGGGGCTGCTGGCGGCCTATCCCGAGCCGATCCTGCAGGTGATGGGGGTCCAGACGATGACGAGCCTGGCGGGCTTTCTCTCGTTCGAACTCTACACCTTCGGCTGGATCATCATGCTGGGGCTGTATCTGGCCTACAGCACTGCGGGGACGATCGCCGACGACGTCGACCGCGGGCGGATGGACGTGTTGCTGTCGATGCCGATCTCCCGACGGCGACTGGTCGCCGAGCGGTTCGGGGCGATGGCCGTCCCGATCGTCGGTGCTAACCTCCTCCCGCCGCTTGTCGTCTACGTCGGTGCCGAACTGATCGACCATCCGATCGCCGCCGCCGACGTCCTCGCGGTCCACCTGCTCTCGATCCCGTATCTGTTCGCCTGCGCCGGGATCGGCCTGTTCGCGTCCGTGATCGTCGACCGGGCGGCGATCGCCCAGCGGGTCGCGCTGGGCGTGACCTTCGCGCTCTTTCTCTCCGAATCGTTGCTGTCGGGGACCGATGTCGAGGCCGTCGGCGCGATCGCACCGATGCGGTACTACGATCCCAACGCCGTCCTGCTCGAGGGCACCTACGACCTCCTCGGTGCGGGAATCTTGGTGGCGATGACCGTCACGTTGCTGGTCGCGAGCCAGGCCTGGTTCCGCCGGCGCGACGTCTGAGGAGCGGTCGTCGCTCTGGGTTCGAGTCGGGCCTCGAGCGCGACGCGCGGCTCCGCGCGCCCACAACGCCTTCGCTGCCCTATTCCGTGCCGGGGCCCAAGACCACACGATGTCACAGGAGTGGCTGCAGCGCCACCAGATCGCCGTCTACGCGGTCGCGGTGGCGGCTGCCGTCGGGATCGGGCTGGGCCAGCCGGCGTCGGCGTCGGTCTTCCAGCCACTCATCACGCCAGTGCTGGCGGTGTTGCTCTACGTGACCTTCCTCGAGATCCCCTTCGTCCGGTTTCGCGCGGCGATCACCAACGGCCGGTTCATGGCCGGGGCGCTCGTGTTGAACTTCCTCGTCGTCCCGATCGTCGTCTACGGGCTCACCCGGTTCCTCCCGAACGAGCCCGTCGTTCTGGTCGGCGCGTTCATGGTGTTGTTGACGCCGTGTATCGATTACGTGATCGCGTTCACCGACCTCGCCGGGGGTGACGCCGAACAACTCACCGCCGCGACGCCGGCGTTGATGCTCCTACAACTGCTGTTTCTGCCCGCGTACCTCTGGCTGTTCATGGGCGAGCGGATCGCGGCCGTCGTCGAGCCCGGCCCCTTCCTCGAGGCGTTTCTCCTGTTGATCGCGCTGCCGCTGGCGCTGGCGTGGGTCACCGAGATCGGGGCGACCCGCTCGCCGACCGCCCGCCGCTGGCAGTCGGCGATGGGGTGGCTGCCGGTCCCGATGATGGGCGCGACCCTGTTGGTCGTGATCGCCTCGCAGCTCCCGCGGGTACGGGACTCGATCGAGGGGATCGCGGCCGTCGTACCCGTTTACGTCGCCTTTCTGGTCGTCATGCCGCTTCTCGGCCGGCTCGCGGCCGGGCTGCTCCGGCTGGACACCGGCGCGAGCCGTGCGCTCGTCTTCACCGCCGTTACCCGGAACTCGCTGGTCGTTCTGCCGCTGGCGCTTGCCCTTCCGGCGAGGTACGAACTGGCACCGGCGGTCGTCGTCACCCAGACGCTCGTCGAACTGGCCGGGATGGTCGTCCTCACCCGCGTCGTGCCCGCGTGGCTCGTGCCCGACACCCCGGATCCGATCCCCGTCCCCGGCGTCACGCCCGAGGAGTGAGGTGGGCAAGACGGTCTCCGTCCCGGATCTCGCCCGCCTGACCCCGACTACGGCGACCGGTCGTCGTACACCGTGTTCTCGACGAGCGTCTCGACGCCGCGACGGAACCGCTCCGACGCCGCGTTCTGTGAGATGCCGAGTCGCTCGCCGAGTTCTGCCAGCGTACAGGACCGCGGAATATCCAGATAGCCCGCCTCGACGGCGGCGACGAGTGCCTCGCGCTGCCGGCTCGTCAGGCCGAACTGGGACCTGGCGTCCCCACCGCCGGCGGATTCGCGGGTGTCGCGGAGTTTCCGGACGTCGACCTCAAAACCGCGCTCGAGGAAGAACCCGTGGAACCGCTCGAGCGCCTCGTCACTGGGGAAGGCGACGCGAAAGAACCAGCCCTCGTGGGTCACGGACGCCTCCTGTAAGACGCCGCCCTCCTCGATCACGGTCGGATAGACGCTCGCCTCCGTTCCTTCGGGCGTCAACTCGAGTTGGTAGAGCCACCGGTCGTCGAACGCGGCCGTCTGCAGGGACGCTGTGACGGTCGGGTCCGCCTCGAGACCCGCCTCGAAGGCCGCCCGTTCGTCGTCGTCGCCGTCGATCCAGACGAGCAGTCGGTGGTCGCCGTCCGCGGTGAGATCCGACTGCTCCCACGTGGCGGTCACACCGGGAGCGTGCGATAACGCGTTGCGAAGAATGGGGTAGTCGATCAGCAGCGTCGCGAGTAGCATCCGAGATACCGACGTAAGACACCGTGCCGTTTCTCGGTTTCGGCCGAACGCACGCCAGGGACTGATAAATAGCGTGAATACTGCCGCGCCGCAACTATCCGACGGGCTGTCCCAGTGACGGACGATGACTCACCGGGACGGGGCGAGTAGCGAAGCACAGCCGTTGATCGATCGGTCGCTCGCCGCGTTAAGCGATCCGTACCGCCGATCCGTCTGCCGGTACGCCATGCGAACGCAGACGACGCGTCTCGACCACGCGGAGATCGCCGACTACATCGTCGACCGGGCATCGGCGGCGGACGACCTCGATCGGCGGACCGTCGCGACGGAACTGCGCCACCTCCACCTGCCGAAACTCGAAGACGCCGGGCTGCTCGAGTACGAGCGGGACAGCGGCGTCGTCCACGCCGACCGCGAGCGGATCGCCGACCGGCTCGAGTTGCTCCGCGAGACGGTCGCTGAGATACAGGGCGCTTCGATCGATCGCTAACAGTCGTCAGACCACGTCGCCACGAACTGTCACGCCGTCCTGTTGCTCTCGCCACGCGTGGAGTTCCCGCGCCGCGGTCTCGGCCTCGGCGTCGTCCAGTCCGAGCATCTCGAGGGCCGCCGATAGCGTCGGCAGGGCCAGTTCGCCCTCCCGGAGCTTCCGGATCGCCTCGTCGCTTCGCGTGCCCTCGGCCCAGAGACAGACGCCGCGGGGATCGAGCAACTGCGTGTAGTCCTCCCGCAGGCGCGCGCCGCGCAGCCGCTGGGTGACGTTGTCCTCGAAGGCGGCGTTACAGACCTCGAGATGGACCGGTTCGTCCTCCTCGAGGAGGTGGGCGGCGAGACACTGCTCGGGCGCGGCGTGGCCGTTCGCGTTGGCTCGCAGATACTCGGGGTGGTCGGCGGCCCAGTCGGCCCGGACCGACTTGCCGATCCCCTCAACGCCGTATTCGGCGGCGATCGCGTCGGCGTCTACCGCCCCGTTGTCGCTGTCGTCGCGCATGAGGACGTCCTTGGTCACGTAGACGTCCAGCCGCTCGACGGGATCGAGACCCAACGCGACGTCGCCGAACGTCCACACCTCCCGGACCGGGACCGGCATCCGCTCGCTCGCGACGGTCTCCACGAGGTCCTCGAGACGGTCGACCGCTCTCGCCCGATCGAATCCACTCATCGGTCGCCGTTGGGGCCGGACGCGCAAAGTCGTTTCTCAGTCGCGACCGCATCGTTGTCCGGACCCGCGACCGACCTGCGGTCAGCGGCCACGACCGTCACGAGCGGTGGCTCGAGAGATCAGGTTTTTTACCGGTTCGCGGCGAACGCAAACCCATGCGACACCGGATCTTCAACGAGGACGGCGACGCGGAACTCGTCTTCGTCATGGGCTGGGGCAACCGCTGGACCCACGAGAACGTCAGCTGGCTCATCGGACAGCTGACCGCGGCCGACTATCGGGTCCACGCGTTCGAACTCCCGACGAACATCGACGATTTCAAAGCCGACTGGCTCGAGCCCGTCGCCGAGTACGTCCGCGACCTCGAGGGCTATCAGTTGCTTGGCCACAGCGCCGGCTCGCTGGTGGCACAGGCCCTCGACGGCGCGGACAACCACGTCTATCTGAGCCCGTGGTGGGGGTACGGCGAGGGATTTCCGGAACCGGTGTTAGAGGCCGTCTCGAAGCTCCCGACGGCGTTCCCCTGTCTCCCGACCGGCGGCTTCGACCGCGAGGACCTGGGTCAGCAGGCGACCGATCACCAGCTCGAGACGACCCCGTCGTGGGTGTCGCCGGCTTTCATTCGGGAGACCCGCCGCGCACAACGGGAGCTGCTGACGATCGATCACGACGCCGTCGTCTTCTGCTCGCTGCGCGATCCCGTCATCGACCTGCGACCGATCGGCGAGCGGGTGCCCGCCGACCACGTCGTCCTCTACGATGGCGGCCACGAACTGTTCTCCTCGCCGGGCCGCGACCGGTACGTCGACCCCCTGCTGGCCGCGCTCGAGGACGGGGCCGATGCCGTCGAGGACCGGGAACGAGTTCCCGTCTGATCCGGTCGACGGAACGATCCGGATAGGCCGCGACGTGTGTCGACCGAGACGGCTGCCAGAAGCGGCGGTGGGACGGACGCCCGCTCACCGCTCGAGACGGCCGCCGCGCTCCGGCAGACGAAACCGTGATTGGCGGCGACCGACAACGGGCCGCTAATGGACTGTACCCGATGCGACGAGGACGCGGTCATGCACGCCGCCTACTCCGGCTCCCATCTCTGTGCGGATCACTTCCGCGAGTCGGTCGAAAAGCGGGTCCGGCGGCGCGTCCGACGGGACGATCTCGTCTCACACGACGCGACGCCCGAGGACCCCGAGACCTGGGTGATCGGCCTCTCCGGCGGGAAAGACAGCGTCGTCCTCACGCAGATCCTCCACGAAACGTTCGCCGAGGACCCCCGCATCGAACTCGTCGGGCTGACCATCCACGAAGGCATCGAGGGCTATCGCGACGAGTCCGTCGACGCCTGCATCGAGCTCAGCGAGGAGTTGGGCATCCGCCACGAACTCGTCAGCTACGCCGAGGAGTTCGGCGTCCGTATGGACGAGGTCGTCGAGGACGACCCCGAAAACATGGCCGCCTGTGCCTACTGTGGCGTCTTCCGGCGAGATCTCCTCGAGAAGTACGCCGAGGAACTCGGGGCCGATCTCCTCTTGACGGGCCACAATCTCGACGACGAGGCCCAGACCGCGCTGATGAACTTCCTCGAGGGCGACGTCGAACAGATCGCGAAACACTTCGACGCCAGCCTCGGCCCCCTCTCGGAACGGGGCGAACAGGAGGAGTTCGTCCCGCGCGCGAAACCGCTGCGTGACGTTCCCGAGAAGGAGGTCGCCCTCTATGCCCACATCAACGACCTGCCGGCCCACATCACCGAGTGTCCCCACGCCAGCGAGGCCTATCGCGGCGAGATCCAGCAACTGCTGTACGATCTCGAGGAGAACCACCCCGGTACCCGTCACTCGATCCTGGCTGGCTACGAGGATCTCGCGTCGATCGCCGCCGACGAGTACAGCGGCGACGACGGTGCCGACCTACAGGAGTGCGTCGAGTGTGGCTCGACGACGACGCGCGAGGTCTGTCGGAAGTGTTCGCTGCTCGAGTCGCTGGCCTGACTCGAGTCCGCCGATCCGTTCGTCGCGTTCGCTCCGTATACGGCCGTAAACAGCGGTTGTGGACGACGAAAGCCGATACGTTGTACTGAGACTGCGATATCCGTCGCCACTCCCCGTGAGAATCGGAAGCGAAGCCGGTCAAAAACGGAACCGATCGGCGGTGGTGTGTCGGTCGTGGTCCCGTCGCGATTACCGGATGACGTCGACGCCGTTCTGGCGGTCGACTTTCTCGCGGCCGCCGTCGCTTTGGGCACCGAAGCCGGAGCCACCGGCCTCGACGTTGTTGCTCGCGTCGAAGTCGGCCTCGTTGATGCCCTCGATGCTCGCGCGGGACTTGTCGGCCTGCTTCTGGGTGGTGGGACCGAGTACCTGCGCGCTCTGGACGCCGGTCATGATCGCCATGACCCGGACCTTGCCCTTGTAGGACTCCTGGATGCGCGCGCCCCAGATCACGTTCGCCGAGGCCTCGAGGCGCTCGGTGATGTTGTCGGCGATTCCCTCGGCCTCTTTGAGCGTGAGGTCGGGGCCGCCGGTGATGTGGACGAGCCCGCCGCTCGCGCCGCGGTAGTCGACGTCAAGCAGCGGATGGTTCATCGCGTCCTTGACGACCTCGTCGGTCTTGTTCTTGTCCTGGGTCTCGCCGACCAGCATGACTGCGACCCCGCCCTGATTCATGATCGTGGACATGTCGGCGTAGTCCAGATTGATCAGGGACGGTTGGGTGATCGTCTCCGAGATCCCCTTGACGGTCTCGGCGATGATCTGATCCATCACCGAGAACGCCTTCCCGATCGGCAGATTCGGGACGTAATCGAGCAGCCGGTTGTTGTCCAGCACGATGATCGAGTCGGCCTGCTCGCGCAACTTCTCGAGGCCTTCCTCGGCTTTGACCGTGCGGGCACGTTCGACGTTGAACGGCGTCGAGACCATGCCGACGACGATCGCACCCTGCTCTTTGGCGATCTCCGAGACGACGGGGGCGGCACCCGTGCCGGTGCCACCGCCCATCCCGGCGGTCACGAACACGAGGTCCGCATCGCCGAGGACGTCCTTGATCGTCCCCTGGGCCATCTCGGTGGCGCGTTCACCCATCGAGGGGTCGCCACCGGCACCGAGCCCGTTGGTGAGGGATTTGCCGACGAGGATCTTCGTGTCGGCCTCGATCATCTTGAGGTGCTGTTTGTCCGTGTTGATCGCGATCGTGTCGGCACCGTCGACGCCGATGTTGTACAGGCGGTTGATGGTGTTGTTGCCGGCACCGCCACAGCCGACGATGACGATCCGTGGATCGCCGAACTCGTCGTCGTCCATCGAGACGTCCATCTCCCGGGCCTCTTCCTCCGCGTTCTCTAAGGCGTCCTGAACGATATCCTGCATCGTTACACCTTGGCCCAGTTGCGTTTGCCGGACTGCTCGTTGGGAGCCTCCCGCTGTTCGTTGATCATCTCGCGGACGGCCGACCGGATCGCCTCGCTCCGGTTCGGGAACTCGCCCGCGTCGACCAGTTGCTCTACTTCCTCGATCTGCTGTTTCGGGATTCGCAGTGTCACACGCTCCATGGTTGTATTCCCCGTTGGGGGTAAGACGGTGGCGCGCCCCTGTCAGACGCGGCGTGTCTTACGTCGAAACCACCCGAAGTCGGGCGATTTCCCGTCTTGTCGACGGGTGTAAGACAATCCGTCTTACGCGACTAAGTCGATGTTTGGCACAGATAATAAAACTTTCCCCGAGACTGACGTTCAGTGTCTTACACCGGTCAGCGCTGGCGAGTGTCCGCCTCGAGAACGTCCGCTGCCGGCGTCCGACGACCACAACCCGGACAGAACGACCAGTCCGAGCGGACCTCGTCGCCGCAGTCACAGAACAGCCGTCGGGCGGCCTTCTCGCCGCAGTTCGGACAGTAGACGTGATCGCCCTCGAGCGTCTCCCCACACTGGGTACAGGCAGCGTCCGTCTCCTCGCGTGGCTCCAACTGTCTGTGTTCGGCGTCGTCCGACGCCGGGTCGCGCGATCGGTCGGCCTCGAGTCGGACGTCGTCGACCGACTCGCCGTGAGCGCCCGTCAGCGAGACCGAAACGGTCACGTCCCGGTGGCCGTCGGACACGCGCGAGCCCGCGGCCTCGAGCCCCAACTCCCGCAGTCGGGCGTCGAGCCGTTCGTCCACGCGTGCGCGAACCAGGTCGTCGATCGCCGTCTCCCCGTCACGCTCCGACGCCGACTCGCCGCGGTCCCCCTCGAGGTACGCCCGGAGCGCCTCCCGCATCGCCTCGCTCTTGGAGACCTCGAGGGCCTCGAGTCGGTCGACGAGGTCGTCGTCCGCGCGGAACGTGATCTTGCTCATGCTCGAACTACCTCCCCTGTTGCCACGCATCCCATATCAATCATGCTGCCGTTCACGCTTCGTGACACGTCGCAGCCGGTGCGAATAATAACCCTTATGTGTACGAGGGCGGCTACGTTGGAGTGCCCGCCCTTAGCTCAGACTGGTAGAGCAGTCGACTGTAGATCGACTTGCCCCCCGTTCAAATCGGGGAGGGCGGACTCGGATTCTCGCCGAAGCACAGTCGAACCGGATACTGGCGTTTTCGTCACTCATAGCGGCCTTACTGCTGGTTTCGCGTTTCCAATATCGGAGGCCAAATTCGGAGTGGAACTTGGTTCCAGTGCCGGGTAGACGTCTGCGGGCGAATTTTGGAGTCGTCGGGGTGGTCAGCGTGACGATCATGCCAGGGCACTCGATAGCAGCGTCATCGACGCCCGTACAGAGCGTCGCATTTCGGTGGCGCCCCTTCCACTCGAGTTCAACGCGGCGGTCGCGTTCGGGAGAGTCCGACTGTCTGACGACCGCTTTCGGAGACGGATATCGGGGCTGTCCGTCGCGAAACGTGAGGCGGGTTAGCGTCGTCTCCGCAGGAGGACTGCACCGATAACGGTGCCGAGACCGAGTCCGGCGAGAGCGATACTTCCGGAACCGAACCCAGCTTCGTCGGGCCGCTCGTCGTTGGGTTGGGAGTCAGTACTGTTGCCGGCGGCTTCCGATTCGCTGGCCGGGTATTCCAACTCGGCACGATCGGTGACCGACTTTTCGAAGTGAGTGTGGACGTCGACTCCGTCGAGATGTCCCTCGAGGTGGACGACGTAGTCGCCCGGTTCCGCGAAGACGACCGGTGCTTCGTACACGCCGGGCTCCCCGTGTTTTTCGCTGAGTTCGAGCGGGGTTTTCTCGGCCTCGGACGTCTGGACGGAGACGGTTAGGTTCTCGGCGTGGCCCGCCGCTGGCGTGCCGGTCTCGGTGTCGACGATCTCGAACTCGAGCCACATCCGTTCATCGGTGATGAGGGGTTCGTCCGCCCCACCGAAGGTGACGTCGTACCCGTCGACGGCCTGTGTTTCGTGTGCCAGTACCGGTGTGGCAATACCGGTGAGTAACACACTGAGTGCTACGAGCGCGAACAGCGGCTTTTTGATCGACATTCATGAATCGATTCGCCGAGTAGAGGTATGTACTATCTGGCCCATACGTCGAAAATATGGTTTAGTACTCGAAAGGTGGTGTGAATACCCGAACACGACTCGCGTATTTTGCAGATGTGGTCAGTTCTGTTACGAACGCAGTCGGTGTCGCTCCTACGGACCCGAGGAGCGGACGGGTGGTACGAGACGGAATCAGTGTCCTGATAATCCGGGGGGAGGGGACGGGTTCCACCGAAACGCGATCGACGTGGATCGAACACACCGCCATCCATGGGACGATATCGAGGTCCCGTGGGCGCGACGATTGAATCGCGGCCGCAAACGTCAATCGTCACTGATCTGTACGGCACCCTTTCGCGGGGTCCCGCCCGCACAATCCCTGCCTACGGGTCGGTATCGTCGGCCGATGCGGGTCGATCGCGGATCCGATTCCAACGGCCCGGACAGTTCCCGAGCCCGGCCGCTCGAGCGACCCCGAGGCCCGCTCGTGTCGGCGAAAATTCCTGTAACACGGGGCTGACTGGGGTAGACGGGTCGAAACAATGAGCCGGGACGGCGTCGCTGTCGGTGAGATCGCCGAGGATGTCAAACCAGTCAGTACGCGGTTCGCGATCGTCGGTGAGGGATCGGACGGACGACCGCGAATCGGCCAGCGCCGTTCGCCTCGCGGACGTCAGACACGAGTACGGCTCGACGGGGGGACGGTTCCGCTCGGGTGGGGACCGGACAGTGACCGCGCTCCGGGGGGTATCCATCGACGTGCCGCGGGGAGCGATCGTCGGCCTCGAGGGGCCGAGCGGAAGCGGGAAGTCGACGATCTTGCACGCCGTCGCGGGGCTGCTGGTCCCGACGGCGGGCCGGGTCGAGGTCGCGGGAACCGACCTGACGGCGCTGTCGGACGCGGAGCGGACCCGACTGCGACGGCGCCACATCGGGATCGTCTTCCAGCGATTCTATCTCCTGCCGTCGCTGTCGGCCCGCGCGAACGTGGCCCTGCCGCTCGTGCAGGCGGGGGTTCCCCGCGCCGATCGCCGGAACCGGGCGGAGTCGCTGCTCGAGGCGGTCGGGCTCGGCGATCGGGCCACGCATCTTCCGGGGGAACTCAGCGGCGGCGAACGCCAGCGCGTGGCGATCGCGCGGGCGCTGTCGACCGATCCCGACGTGATCGTGGCCGACGAGCCGACCGGCGAACTCGACACGGCGACCGGTCGGACCGTCCTCGAGCTGTTGACCGACGTCGGGCGCGATCGGGCGGTGATCGTCGCCTCCCACGACGAGGGGGCGCTGTCGGTCGCGGACCGGATCGTCTCGTTGCGCGACGGACGGGTGGACGATGTCCGATGAGGGCGACGACGTGTCGCCGGACGGATCACGGCGACGGACGCGCTGGCGGGGACTCGTCGGTCTGACGGCCACGCGGTGGTGGCAGCGGGCGACCCGAACGACGGGCGGTCGGATCGCGTCGACGATCGCGACCGTCGCGCTGACCGTCGCCTTCCTGCTCGTCGTGACCGGCGTCGCGCTGGCGCTGGCCGACGGCGGGACGGCGAGCGACGACGACGCGACCGTGCGGATAACCGCCGAGGACGGCAGTACGCTCTCCGCGGTCGACGGAGTCGAGGGGCTGCGGCTCGGGGCGAGCAACGACCGCGCCCGCGAACTTCGATCGGCGCCGGGGGTCGATCACGCCTCGCCCGTGCTGGTCGAGACGGTCCGCCTCGAGTCCGATGGGGGCGACCCCCGGCCCGTCCGGGTGGTCGGCGTCGTCCCCGACGGGGAGTCCCGGACCGTCGCCGGGCTGCCGACGGCGGCCTTAGAAGCGGGCGATCCCCACTACGCCAACGGCTCCTACGACGGCCCGCGGGCGGGCGGGATCGTCCTCTCGCCGACCGCGGCCGAGCGCCTCGAGGCCGCAGAGGGCGACGAGGTGGCGGTATCGATGCCGGGGCAGGATCAAGCGAACACGCCCGCGACCACCCCAACGGTGACTGTCGCGGCCGTTGCCGATGACGGGGCTGCCGGCGATGCACCGGTTGCGCTCGTTCACCTGAGCGAACTGCAGTCGTTGTCGGGTGCCGACGATGGCCAACTCGCCGATCGGGTCCTCGTCTGGGGCGAGCCCGCCGCGGCGGAGTCGGCCGCCGACGACGCCTATCCCGACGCGTCGGTGACGGTGGCCGGCAGCACGGATCCGGCCGCGCTGTTCGACGACGGGCTGGCGTTCGCGGCGAGCGCCGTGGCGTTGCTCGTCGGCCTGACGATCTGTGCCTCCTTCGTCGCGACGACCGCGGGAATGGCCGTCGACGAGGATCGGCGGACCCTGGCGGTCCTCGAGTCGGTCGGGGTCCCCGTCGGCGGCCGGCTGGCCGTCGTCGCCGTCTCGACGGGGCTCACCACGCTCGTCGGGGCCGTCGTGGGTGTCGCGCTCGGCGCGGCGGGGATCGCTGGCGTCAACGCCGTCGCCGGTGCGACCGTCGCGCCCGGCGCGGTTGCGCAGTTCCATCCGCTGTTCGTTCCCTACGGGATCGCCGTGGCCCTCCTGGCGGGACTGGTCGCCGTGCCGTACCCACTCGCGGTGGCCGCGCGGACCTCGGTCTTGGCGGAGGTGGGACGATGAGCGTTCGCGGGGCGATCGTCCGGCTTCGGGCTGTTACGGGACTGGCGCTTGCACAGCTCCGACGCGCGCCCGGCCGGACGACGCTGACCGTCCTCGCGGTCACGCTCGCGGTGCTGTCGGTGACGGTCCTGGCCAGCCTCGGCGTCGGCGTCGTCGACAAGGGAGAGCAGGGGCTTGACAACGCCGGACGGGACATCTGGATCTCGCGGGAACCGGTCGATCCGTCGGCCAGCGGGACGGCGAACCCGATCTCGGGGGCACACGCGAGGGCGGCCGAACTCTCCGCACGGGAGGACGTCGACGCCGCGTCGCCGATCGCGATGTACGACGTCTACGTTGGAACCGAGCCCTCGAACTTGCAGCGCCACCCCGCGGTCGGCGTCCAGGAGACCCACGACGGGTTCGACTTCGAGGCCGGCAACGGGTTCGAGGTCGATCCGGAAACTGCGGCGACGCCGCCGCCCGACGACCCCCAGCGCGAGGAGATCGTGATCGATCCGCGAGTCGCCGAGGACCTCGGCGTCTCGGTCGGCGACACGATCCACGTCGGCACCAGCCGGGAGACGGCGGCGAACCACGAGTTCACGGTGATCGGAATCTCCGGCTACTACTCGCAGTATCTGGGCTCGCCGGCCGTGACGGTCCCGTTGGGCGACCTGCAGGCCGTCGCCGGCACCGACGGGACCGATCGGGCGACGTTCATCACCGCCGACGTGGCGGACGATGCCGACCGCGAGACCGTCGCCGCCGACCTCGATGCCGAGTACCCCGAGTACGACGTTCGGACCAGCGATAACCAGATCCAGTCCGTCCTCGAGGAGCGATCGATCGTCCTCGCCAGCGGGATCACGCTGGTCGGGCTGGCCGTCCTCGGCGGGGCGGTCCTGACGGCCAACCTGTTCGCGCTGGTCGCCCACCAGCAACGCGAGCAGCTCGCGGCGCTGCGGGCGATCGGGCTCTCCCGCGGGCTGCTCGCCGGGGTGATCGGCACACAGGGGCTGTTGATCGGGCTGTTCGGCGGCCTCCTCGGACTGGCGGCGACGCCGCCGGCCGTGATCGGGCTGAACCGGCTCTCCGCATCAGTGCTGGGCTTCGAAGAACTGCTCCGGACGCCGCCCGCGGTCTACGCCGGGGGCCTCGCGCTCGCGCTGGCCGTCGGGACGGTCGTTGCGCTCGTTGCCGGCTGGCGGGCCGGCCGCTACGCCCGCATTGAACACCTCGAGGCCTGAGTAATGGCTCGAGTCCGACAACCCCTGCCGGCGTATCCACGCCGAAGCCACTTGGTGGCCGGAGCCGTACGGGTCGCGATGCGAGTACGAACACCCGATAGCGAGCGACAGCGGACGGCCGGCGCGGGATCGACGACCGCGTCACGCCTGCGGGGGCTCGCCCGCCATCTCCTGACCGCAATCGGCCTGCTCACCGTCACGTACGCCGTGTTGCGACTACTCGGGCCGCGAGACGACGTCCCGATCCAGTCGGTCGACGAGGCGAAGGAGGAAATGGAGGAGGTACTCCCCGAGGGGGTCACGGACCGTGCCGCCGACGCCGTCCCCGACGACTCGTCGGTCGACACGATACGGAACCGCATGCAGGCCACCGATCGCGACGTCACGCCGACGACGATCGACGGCCCTCGAAGCGAGGCCTCGGCGTTCGACCCCGGCGTCACCCCGTCCGAAGAGGAACAGGGAAATGACGACGTGACCGGGTTCGAGGGCGACAGCGAAACCGAATCCGGCGGCTCCGAGACGGACTCGAGCGGCGCCGCCATCGACGACGGCGAGGCAACGGCCGACTCCACCGACGGCGATCTCTCCGACGCGGGGATCGCCGAACGAATCGAGCCCGATGCCGGGGACGAACCCGTGGAACCCGGCGAGATGGCGGTCGACGAGGGGGTCGCAGAGAACCTCGCCGACGAGATCGACGCCGACGAACCCGAGGAGTGAGACGACCCTCGAGGGGCCCTCGGAGTCACCGGAAACGTGGTGCTTATCCGCCGCTCGTCCCTACCGTATTCCGATGACTGACGGGGACGTCGCGGCGTTTACGCACCTCGGAGCGACGGTCCGCGGGGCGCTCTCCGAACGCGGCTTTTCGCAACCGACGGCACCACAGCGGCTGGCGATCCCGCCGCTCGCCGCCGGCGAGAACACGCTGGTGATCGCGCCCACCGGGAGCGGCAAGACCGAGACGGCGATGTTGCCCGTCTTCGATCATCTGGTCGCCGAGGAAGGACCGCCAGAGGGGTTGGGCGCACTCTATATCACCCCGCTGCGGGCGCTCAATCGCGACATGCGCGAGCGCCTCGAGTGGTGGGGCGAGTACCTCGACCTCGCAGTCGACGTCCGCCACGGCGACACCACCGACTACCAGCGGCGCAAGCAGGCCGAGGACCCGCCGGACGTGCTGATCACGACGCCCGAGACGGTCCAGGCGATGCTCACCGGCGAGCGGCTGCGCGAGGCGCTCGCCGACGTCTCCCACGTCGTGATCGACGAGGTCCACGAACTCGCCGCCTCCAAGCGGGGCGCGCAGTTGGCGATCGGCCTCGAGCGACTGCGCGATCTCGCCGGCCCGTTCCAGCGGATCGGACTCTCGGCGACGGTCGGCGATCCCGGTGAGGTCGGGCAGTTCCTGACGGGGGGCCGACCCTGCGAGATCCGGGAGATCGACGTGGGGAGCAACGTCGACGTGACGGTCCGCGAGCCCGAGATTACGGAGGAAGACGAGCGGCTGGCCGGGGAACTGATGACCGAAGCCGATACCGCCAGCCACGTCCGGCTGATCCGCGATCTGGTCGCCGATCACGAGTCGACCCTGATCTTTGTCAACACCCGCCAGACCGCCGAGGCGCTTGGGTCGCGATTCAAGGAACTCGACCTCCCGATCGGTGTCCACCACGGATCGCTCTCGAAGGAGGCCCGGATCGACGTCGAGGATCGGTTCAAGGCCGGCGAGATAGACGGGCTCCTCTGTACCTCGTCGATGGAACTGGGCATCGACGTGGGACAGGTCGATCACGTGATCCAGTACAAGAGCCCCAGACAGGTCACCCGACTCCTCCAGCGGATCGGCCGCGCGGGGCACCGACAGGACGAGGTCTCGAGCGGGACGATCGTGACGACCCGCCCGGACGACACCTTCGAGGCGCTGTCGATCGCCCGACGGGCCCGCGACGGCGAGGTCGAACCGGCGGCGATCCACGAGGGGAGCCTGGACGTGGTCGCCAACCAGTTGCCCGCGATCGTCCAGAGCCGCGGCGACACGTCCCTCGACGAGGCGCTCGAGACGATCACTCGCTCCTATCCGTTCCGAAACGTCCCCGAGGCGACGATCCGCGAGATCGCAGGGGAACTGGACCGCAATCGAATCCTCTGGTTCGACGAGGGCGAGGACCGCATCGAGACCACCGGCGGTACGTGGCAGTACGTCTACGCGAACCTCTCGATGATCCCCGACGAGGAGACCTACGAGGTCCACGACATCGCCTCGGGGGGCCAGATCGGGACCCTGGACGAGCGCTTCGTCGTCAACTTCGCCCAGCCCGGCGAGGTGTTCATCCAACGGGGCGAGATGTGGCGGATCGCCGAGATCGACGACGAGGAGGGGACGGTCAAGGTCAGCCCGATCGAGGATCCCGCGGGCGAAGTCCCCTCGTGGATCGGCCAGGAGATCCCCGTCCCCGCCGCCGTCGCGGGGGAAGTCGGCGAGATCCGGGCCGTCGCCGAACCCCAGTTCACAGCCGGGGCCGACGCCGCCGCGGTCGCCCGGGAACTCGCTCACCGGTACCCCGCGGACGAGTACACGCTGACCGAGGCCTGCACGCAACTCGCACAACAGGTCGAGGCCGACGCGCCGATGCCGACGGCCGACCGGCTGGTCCTCGAGCGCCGGGGACGGACGATCGTCCTCAACGCGCCGTTCGGTCACGCGGCAAACGAGACGCTCGGTCGGGTGCTGTCGGCACTGTTGGGCCAGCGGGCCGGCTCCTCTGTCGGCCTCGAGACCGATCCCTACCGGATCGAACTCGAGGTCCCGAACTCGATCGCGACCAGCGAGGTACTCGAGGTCGTAGAGGAGACCGACCCCGATCACGTCGAGTCGATCATCGAACTCGGACTCAAAAATTCCGACGCGCTCGCCTTCCGGCTGGCGCAGGTCTCGGCGAAGTTCGGCGCGTTAAAGCGCTGGCAGGGCTCGGGCCGACTCTCGAACGATCGCCTGCTGGCGGCCCTGGAGGACACCCCCATGTACGAGGAAGCGATCCGGGAGGTGTTCCACGAGGACCTCGATATCGAACGTGCGAGTGCGGTCCTCGAGCGGCTCCAGTCGGGCGACCTCGAACTGGTGACCCACCGCGGCCACACGCCGATCGGGAAGGGGGGCCGGTCGTCAGGCGGCAAGGAACTGCTCGCACCCGAAAACGCTGACGCCAGCGTCATCGAGACGGTCCGGGAGCGCCTGCAGAACGATCGGGTCATCCTGCTGTGTACCCACTGTACGGAGTGGAAGGTGAAGACGAAAGTCAAGCGGGTGGCCGACCAGCCCGAGTGCCCGGAGTGTGGCTCGACCCGGATCGCCTCGCTGAACCCGTGGGCCGACGAGGTCGTACAGGCCGTCCGAGCGCAAGAAAAGGACGAGGAACAGCAGAAGATGACCGAACGCGCGTTCCGGGCCGCGAGCCTCGTCCAGAGTCACGGCAAGCAGGCCGTGATCGCGATGACCGCCCGCGGGGTCGGGCCGCACAACGCCGCCCAGATCATCAACAAACTCCGCGAGGACGAAGCGGAGTTCTATCGCGACATCCTCTCGAAAGAGCGGGAGTACGCCCGGACCCAGTCGTTCTGGGACTGAACGCCCCTTCGTCTGTACCCGCTGTCCGGCTCGTGCCATCCGTAACGGCCATACGAGTCGGTCGCCTCAGTTCTCCCATGAACGTCGCGCCGGGGGCCTGGAAGTACGCTATCGTTCCGCTACTCGCCGCCCCGTTCGCACTCGTTATCAGCGTCACCGCGAGCCTCGTCGCGCTCGCGGTTGGCGCCGGTACTCTCGCCTTTTTCCGCGATCCCGACCGTACCCCGCCGCCGACCGGCGTCGTCTCGCCGGCCGACGGGAACGTCTCGGTCCTCCGGGAAGAGGGCGACCGCGTCCGGCTGGGAATCTTCATGAACGTCTGGCACGTCCACGTCGTCCGCGCCCCCTTCGCCGGCCGCGTTACCGATGTCGAACACGTCTCCGGTGCCAACCGCCCCGCCTTCTCGAAGGAGTCCGACCGCAACGAACGCGTCCACGTCCGCCTCGAGACCGACTCGCCGAACCTGCCGTCCCCCGAAGACGCCGACTCCGCTGCGGTCGAGACCGACGAGTCGACGTCCCATCCCGATGAACCCGACTCCGACGCCGAGGTGACCCTGATCGCCGGCGCGTTCGCCCGCCGGATCCACCCCTACGCCGAGCGCGGCGACGCCCTCGAGCGCGGCGACCGCATCGGCCATATCGCCTTCGGCAGCCGCGTCGACCTGCTCTTTCCGCCGACCGTCGACGTCGAGGACGTCGCCGTCGATATCGGCGACTCGATGACCGCCGGCGAAACCGTCGTCCTCGAGTCGAGTCCCGGCGACCTCGGAGGGTTCGACCTCGAGACCGGCTCGGGATCCGGTCCCGACGGTCGGGCCGAGTAACGACGTCGCGGACCGCACTCGGACCGGTTCCACGCGGTCGCGATCGAGCGGACATTTATCAGACAGCGGGCGGCCAACGCGGCCGTGATCGACCTCGACTGGGAGACCGACCGCATCGACGGCGTGACGCTCGTGTCGGCGACGATCGAAACCGCCGCGACGACCCCACAGCGCGTCCGACTCGAGAGCCGACTCGACGGCCCGGTCTGGCCCCCGACGGACGGCGACCGGCCCGCGGCGTGGACCGACGCCGTCTGGGAGGGCGTGATCGAACCCGACCGCCGTCGCGGAATCGGCTTCGCGAGCCCGGCGTCGCCGGTCGAGCCGCCGCTGGCCGTGACCGATCACCGACCGGTCTCGAGCGACCGCTCCCCGCGGCCGGCGGCCGTCCTCGCTTCGCTGACCGAGTGGAAACCGACGCCGACCGTCGTCGGACGGGAGCGATGATCGTCGCGGTCGGCGGCGGGAAAGGCGGCGTCGGCAAGTCGACGCTCGCGCTGAACCTCGCGCACGAACTCGACGGGGTCGTCGTCGACGGCGACCTCGCGGCCGCGGACCTCCCGCGCGGCGGCGGCCCCGATCTGCACGACGTCCTGGCCGACCGTACCGACCCGCTCGAGGCGGTCGACCGACGCGGTCCGGTTCGGCTGCTTCCCTGCGGCCGAACGCTCGCCGGTGCCCGCGCGGCCGATCTGTCGGCGTTCCCGCGGATCGTTCGACGGCTCGAACGCGAGTTCGGCCGCGTCGTGATCGACTGCCCCGCCGGGCTGGCACGCGACGTGGGCCGACAACTCGCGAGCGCCCACGCGGCCGTTCTCGTCACGACCCCGACCGAACCCGCACTCACCGACGCCATGCGAACGCGACAGGTCGCACTCGACCTCGAGACGCCGGTCGCCGCCGTCGCCCTCAACAGGACGTCCGGAGCGGTCCCCGACGGCATCGCCGAGCGCATCGAACGAACCGTCAGCGCCCCGGTACGCACCCTTGAGGAGCGGTCGGCCGTTGCCGACGCACAGCGGCGCGGACGTCCCGTTGCCGCCGTCGCTCCCGACTGCCCGGCGGTCGAACCCCTTCGGGCCCTCGCCCGGCGGCTCGAGCGCTGTACGACGCACGATCCCGATCGGAGCGACGCTCACGATCGATCGCCGGCCGTGCTGGACTAGCATAACCCGATACCGACCGTCCAGCCGATAACTGGACTCGGCTCTCAGGATCGGCTGTCGGTCGCCTCGATCGACGCCGGCGACCGGCCGTCGAACGCGAGCCGGATCCGTTCGGTCCCCGCGTTGTCACCTCTGAACTTCGAGATCGACAGTGTATGGTCGGTCCCATCCGCTGCCGGCTCCGACTCGAGTTCGAAGACCGCGTCGGCGGCGTGAAGCGTCGCCGTCCGGTTCGCCGGCACCGCCGGCCCCTCGAGACAGTGCAACAGGCCGATGCTCTCCGTCGCAACCAGCCGTTCCGTGAGCGCGTCGAGAAAGGAGACGTACGTCGCCCGGTCCGCGGTCTCCATCGCATTCGTCGGATCGACGATGAGCGTCGACGACGCCGGCAGCGTCTCGAGCAACGCCGCCGCGTCGTCGAGCCCGGTCTCGCCACCGAGGCGGCGTACCGTCGGGTTCCCGGTCTCGATCGCCGCGGCCTCGAGCGCCCGCGTTACGTTCGCCGTCGACCGCTCGGTCGACAGATAGAGCGTCCCGCGGACGGCGGTCGTTCCGTAAAGCAACTGCTCCGACTGACTGGCGGGTTCCGCGACCACCGCGACGAGTGATCCCGGTTCCAGTCCGCCCCCGAGCGCGCGATCGAGCGCGTCGATCCCCGTCGGCAGCAACTCCTCGTCGTACGCTACCGGCGTCCGATCCGGAGCCAATCGTCGCTCTATCGTCCGTGCGATCCCCTCGTAGGCCTCCCGCGTCGCCTCGTCAGTCAGCGGTGCTTCCCCCTCCGGAACCCGCCCCAGAACCGGGACTCGCGTCCACGAGTCGACCGCCTCCGGCACGCGGTCGCACCGGTTCACCACCGCGCCGAGTATCGGCACCTCGAGCCGGCGCGCCATCTCGATCGTCGTCTCGGCGGCCGTGAGACTGCGTTCCGTCTCCGTCGTGACCACGATCACCCCGTCGGCGGCCGACAGCGCTTCGACGACGTCCGGGCCCGCACCCGACGGGCAATCCACGAACGCCCGCTCGGCCGCCTTCTCGAGCCGATCGAACGCTGCCTCGAAGTCGACCCGGTCGGACGGCTCCGGTGCCGCGACCAGCCCCGCGTCGTCCGTCCGCGGGCTCGACTGGACGACCGTCTCGGCGACGGCCGACTCGGACTCGAGCGCCGCGAGCGTCGGCTCCCGATCGACGCCACCGGCCACGTGGAGGTTCGGTAATTGGCGGTCGGCATCGACCGCGATCGCCGTCGTCGTCTCCCGTGTGACCGCCTCCGCGAGTCCGATCGTCGTCACCGTCTTTCCACAGCCGCCTTTCGCTCCTGCGATAGCGATCATAGCGACAGTCCCGCGGCTTCCTTTTTGAACGTCCGCCCGCTCCGTCTCGCCGTTCTCGAGTTGGTTTCGGTCGCTCGCTCAGTGCTGCCGGATCCGCGTATCATCTGTCGGTCCGTCACGGGCTGGTGTTACCTCTCGGAAATCACAGCTCGGATAGAGGATAAAGATTTTACATTATGAGTTTAATTTTGAGATTATACTATGAGTTGGAAACCGAACCGAACTCGCCGGACCTGGCTGGCGAGTTGTGCCAGTACCGTTGCCGGCGTTTCGGTCCTCGCTGGCTGTACGAGCGACAGTTCCGAAACGAACGAGGACGAACCCGAGAACGACGACGCGCTTTCAGCCGACACGTGGCCTATGTACGGCGTTGACCCACAGAACACGGGGTATCATCCGACGGCGACCGGTCCAACCGGTGACGAAGTGCGATTGCGGAAAGTCTTCGAAGGCGAGGGATCGATCAGTAACAGCCCCGTCATCGTCGACGACACGCTCTATGTCGCTGCGGATACTCACTTATACGCGGTCGATCTAGAAACGGAGGAACTCGAGTGGCAAAAAGAAGTCAACGCGTCTCCTGCGGCGCATCCCGCTGCTGGCGATGACCGAGTGTTCGCTGGCACGAGAGATGGGATCGTTGCGGCCGATCTCGAGGACGGCGAAATACGATGGCGGAACGACATTGGGATCAGTAGCGTCAATCCCGTGCCGGTGAATGATGGTGTGGTCGGGACGGAAAACCTATTTCTTCATTATTTCGATCGCGAAAATGGCGATGAACATACGCTTCATGATATGCGTGAACATCAGGGTGGCCGTCCCTATACGGACGTTCCTGCAGTTGATAACGGAAATGCATATTTTGTTAGTGAAAATACGGTCTATGCAGTAGATATTGAAAACGGCAGAATTCAGTGGCAGTTTGAGAATACGACAGAAAAGCCACTAGGAGAAAGTAATCCAGCAGTCGTAGATGGTACAGTCTATCTTGGTGGTGAAGATCAACATCTATACGCAATCAAAGAGGGCGAAGAAAGATGGAGTCTAGAAATTGACGAACCAATAGTATCTAGTCCGACGATTACAGAGGACACAGTCTATTTCGGTGGTGGTGGGACCGGATCTCAGGACTTTTTTGCTATTGATATTGAAAGTCAGACTAATTATTGGGGTCCAAAAGATCTTCGGTACAGTGTGACGGCAAAACCAATAGTTACCGATGATATTGTGTACGTGTCTAGTTATTTTGATTTATTAGCATTTGATGCAGACGACGGGGCTGTAAAATGGCGTCTCAAAGAATTTGGAGAAGACGATGGCGAGTCCATTAGGGCACCTCCTGCTATTTCCAACGAATCGCTCTACATTCCCACATCGGAAGGGAACATCTATGCTGTAGAAAATGATTAATTATTTACTGGAAGTTCTCCACTCGAGATACAGCTGCTACTGTTCTCGAATCCAGCACCGACTTCGTTCCAGGCTGTCGAACAATCCTTCTGCGGCGAATTTGAGGCCCCATATCGCCATGTATCGCCAACACCCGGGGATCCTTTCGTTAGTAACTGTGGACTCGGAACGACTATCGGAACTACGAGTTCGTTCTCGAATGATATCGTTTCGACAGAACCGACTGCAAGCTCGTCTTTAGTTGCCCATGCAGGTGTATCGATTGTCGCCTCAGTATCTTGCCGGACGTACGTCAACCCAGTAGCACTGGTCGGATCACCGTCGGTCGTTCGCACTTCGAACCGTGCGTATTCGCCCTGCACATCGAGATAATACGCATCGAGTTGCAAGTAAAACAACGACGGCCACGGCATGAGGGGAAATCCTGGATGGCCGATTCCATCGAGATACCCGGCACCCATAGGTGCGTGTTTCGTCTCGTTGATCTCGTCGATCGAAAGAATCTCACCACTGTCGGGGCGTACTGCTGGCACCTCAGTTCGGTTGACCGTCTCCAAAGAGAGGTACGTCGGTGATCCTTCGATCTGGTAATTCACGTCTTCTATCAGTGGGGACTTCTCGAGCGACCCCTGTGTGTCCTCGGGTCGCGTTTCGGGATCCATCGTTCGGTCGACGAAGTCTACCGGTCCCCCGAGAAGGTCGTTGCTGGTATCGAGCAGTCCCCCGAGGAGATCGTTGAGTATCGCACTGCTCTCGCCCAGCGTCGTGTCGTGCCAGCCGCTTACCTTCTCGATATTATCGTACGTGTTCTCGAAGTACTGTTTGCGGACTTCCGCTCGCAGGAGATCCGCGGTGTTCGCGTACGGTTCAGACGCGTTTTGGTACACTAGTTCACGCTCTAAGTCACGGACGTTGCTTTCGGTTTTCTCGAGCGGACTCGGTTGTTCGACCATGTTCCAGATATCGGTTTGATGGGGTTCAGCGCGTGTGACGACTTCGTAGTGAGTGTGATTGAGTTCGGAGAGTACCCATTCGTAGATTTCGTCTTTGTTTCGGGGACTGATATCGATGTCTGGGTCGGCCGTATAAGGTATTTCACTCTCAAAGTCACTCTCCGTAATTATCGACGTACTCGAACCTTCGAGTTCCCGCTCGAGTTCTCGTTCTTGTGAACGGACAGTCGTCGCCTCGAGATCAAATGTTTCCTCGACTGCTCTCGTTTTGGCTCCCTCGAAGCTCCTAACGGATTTATAGTCCTCATTCCACGAATCAGAGCGGAACGGTGATTCGATTCCTCGTCTTTCTCGTTCAACGTCGATATCCTCAGAAACAAGATCTCCGCTGATCGTATAGCTCACACTATACGTAATGTTGTCCTTCCAGTTCCAGTTCGTATGCGAAGATCGATTTTCGTCTTCGTGTTCCCAATCAGCACTGACACCAATCGAGTTTTCATACCGAATATCAACGTCCGCAAATTTTCTGCCCTCAAACCCAGTACTGTTTTCTGACACTATATCAATCGATACATCAGCATCTGCTTGCGAAGCGCTCGCGTATCGGGTTACGTTAAATGGTCCAGACCAGTTACCTGGATTTCGAGCCCAGTTTTCAGGTGGAGATGGATCTGGCAATTGAGTATAGCTGAACGGTCCGTTTTCTCCTGTACTCAATTCTACCAGATATACGTCTTGTATGATGTTCTGTATATCGTCACTAACTGGATATTCTCTCGAAATCGTCCGTCTAATATCAGTCATCGTATCGTCCTTTTCAGCTTTGAAATTACCTACATCCTCAGCTATTCCCTGATTATCTAAGTTGTTAGAGAAATAGTCCTCAAGATAATACCCATTAAACCGATTTGTTTTCTCAAGCGAGTCATTAAACCCGTCTTCGATCTGCGACATATCCATCCCAGCCGCCATCTGCATATACCCCAAATCGGCGAACGGATGGGCCTGAATCTCGACGTCGGTTTCGACGTTGTCCTCGAGCATCGTCAGTGCAATCTCCTGAACGGTCGGCGGGTCAGGTAGCGCACCGTCTTGATCGAGTAGGTCGGTGTTACAGAGGTCGGTCTCGTTGGCGAGGGCACTGTCGTTAGCGACGAAGTCCTCGGTCTCGATGTCGCCCGCGTTCGAGGTGAGATCGCCGGCCATACACAGCGTCGGTTGGAGCATGGCGCGGTCCTTGTAGGGGTCGGTCGTGCCGAAGGTTCGCTCTTGCAGGCCGAAGATAGCGTCGTTGACCATGACCTCGGTGTGGTCGTTGGGCGTCAGGTTATCGAACGCCGGCTGGCCGCTCGAGAGGCGGTCGTAGTAGGCCTTGCCCCAGGTGTAGGGGAACAGCCGGGCAGCCGTATATCGACCGAGGCCGTCGTACTCGTCGGTTTCGAAAAAGCCGGTGTTGAGCTGGCGCTGGAACTCGTCGGTTCGGTCCTTGAGCTGGTAGAGCGGGGTCGCGACCGAGACGGTCAGATCGCGGCGTTCGGTGATCGGCACACCGTCGCTTACGTTGCCGGTGAGTTCGACGTCCGCGACCTCGACGGTAAGGACGCCGGTGTCGGGTCGCTCGAGCGAGATACGGTCGATCGCGGCTGCGAGATCGTCGCTGTCGTTCCAGTCGATACGGTCGATGGTGACGCCAGCGGCGGTATCGTGGCCGACCTGTTGCGGAGTGGTCGCGAACGATTCGGCTACCTCCCGGTAGACGAGGAGCTTGAGGTATTGGTCGAAGACGGGTTCGTCGTCGTCGAACGCTGCTTCGACGGTCGGGCTCGCACCGTCGGTCGACGTGACGGGTGCGCTTGCGGCTGCCTCGGTCGCTCGGAGGACCGATCGCCGCAACTCCGAGACGGCGACCGATTCGGCGCGGTCGATGGCCACTGCTTGTTCGGTCTCGACCTCGGGTGTGTCTCTGGAGCCGAGGACGCCGACGATGGCGATGCTACTGATCAACAGGAGAACTGCGATCAGGGCGAACGGAACTCGGGCGCGGTCGTCTGCTGCGATCGAAACTGTGGGTTGACTGTCGGTCATCTTACCAAGTCTGAATCGTGATGGTTACGTCGGCGGTCGATACCTCGTCGGCGAGCAGCGCTGCGATCCGCTCGTCGCGGGCGGCGCCGCTGTATTCGTCGTCGATCGTCGCGATTTCCTCGGCGAAGGCGTCCTGCAGGTCCTCTGAGAGCCACTCTCCGAGCCCGTCCCGGCCGAATCGGTCCGCGTCAGCGATCCCGCGGCGAACCTGTGCGTTCGCCTCGAGAGCGTCCGCTTTCTCGCGTTTGAGCGGGCCGTGATGGGCCGGGTTCGTCGTCCCGGAGAACTCGTACTCGAGTGGCGCGACCATGCGCTCGTACTGGAAGACGGCGAGGTCGTGAGACAGCCCCTGACTCTCGAGTGCCAGTTGCGTCTCCTCGGGTGGGAAGTAGCCGCGAACGATCGCGTCCCCGAGGACCATACCCGCGGCTTCGAAACCGGCCGAGTCGGAATCCGCAACGAGGTCGGTTCGATCCCCAAGGCGGTCGTTCCAGTCGGTCCCGCCCTCGAGGGACGCGCGTTCGATCTCGTCGGCGTCGACGGCCGGTAGTCCGCTCGAAGCGGTCAGCGTCACGCTCGAGACGTCCGCGGTTGGTGGTGGCCGTTCGCCGGCGGTCGCCGTCCCGTTGATCGAGGCGTTCTCGTAGGGTTCCCACTCGGCGACGGCGTAGAACTCGCGGTCGGACCCGATCAGTGCGCTCCCGATGGCGGCGTCGACGGCGGCCTCGAACTCGTCGCCCGTGGGGCGGATCGGCGTCCCGTCGATGCGGGCGTTCGCGACGGCCGCGTCCGCGAGCAGGCCGGTCGCGGACCCGTACTCGGTCCGGTGGTATCCGCCGGGTCGTTCGGCGACTGGATCGGCGTCGGCGAGGCTGTACTGGACGCTGATGGTCGTTGCGCCGAGTACCGCGGCCGTGTGGTCGGCCCGGTCCCCGTCGGGGTCGGGCGTGGTCCCGTACAGGTGGGTACCGAGCAACAGGACGCTCGCGCTGACGAGCAGCAGCGCCATCGCGACGTCCATGACGGTACTTACCGCTCGATCCGACCTCATCCGTCCCACACCCCCACGAGCAGCGTGCCGCCGCGTACGTCGCCGGGAGCAGTCGCCACGGCGACCGAGCGCTCGGCCACGCCGGCCTCCTCGGGCGGACCGTCGAGTTCCGCCTCATCGATCGCGTCCGGGCTCGACGTTCCGTCGGTTCCGAACACGGCAGTTCCGACGACGGTTTCGCGACCGTCGGCGACGATCGTGAGTCGGACGTAGACGTTCCGGCCGTGTGGCAAGGATCCGGTCTCGATTCCGTCCGCGAGATCGCCGTCGTAGGCGCGAACGACGCCGTCGCTCTCGAGGTCGTCGGCGATCCGCTCGAGCGCCGTCGTTTCGGTGGTTCGATCGGTCGTTCCGGGAAGGGTATCGGTGAGATAGAGCCCGTAGAGACCGATCCCGGCGATAAGCGCCGAGACGGCGACGAGTGCGGCGAGGGGATCGGTTTGTCCCCGGTCAGACATCGACGAGCGTGACATAGAACGAATCGGCCTCCGTATCGCGGCGTACGTAGCCTCGATCGTCGACACCGGTCGTCTCGAGGGTCTCCCCGCCGGGCGGACAGACCGCGACGGTCTCGTCCCCTCGATCGGCGCGGACGGTTACGGTACACAGCTCGGTGCCGCCGGCTTCGACCCGCACGTCGATCGGGAACGACATCGCGGGCGCTCCCTCGAACTCGTCGTGGACGATCGTCTCGGTCTTCCTCGTCGATGTCGCGGTGACCGTTTCGTCGATGCGTCCTCGATCGCCACTCCCGTCTGCCCGCAGTCGTATCCCGGTTTCCGCGGTCGATTCGTACTCGAGGGTTACTTCGTGGGTCTGGTCGCCGGGGACGCGCTCGATATCGACGGCAACACTGACCGTTGGAAGCGGCCTCGTCGCGACGGTCCGAGTCCGTAACGGCCCGTCCGCGGGCCGCCACTCGTCGCCGTTCCTCTCGTATGCCGATTCGACGTCCGCGAGAAAGGCATCGATCGCGTTCCGACTCGGATCCTCGACCGCCGCCGCGTACTCGTCCTCGACGGCACGGCCGGCGGAGACGTTCTCGAGCCGTTCGTTCCCCGTGACGGGGACCACATGGCCGTAGGTGAGCGTCGCCCGCGTCGTGCCGTGTTCGTTTCGCATCGCGACGGTGCGGCCGGTGACCTTGATCGCGGTCGCGTCGTGGTCGTAGGTCGAACTCGCCTCGTAGGGACTGCCAGCCGTCTCCTCGATGGCGTTCGCCGCTCGGTTCGCGTCCGGTGGCGGGCCGGTCGGTAGACCGAGCGCAACGGTACCGACGGCGGCGCTGACGATGGAGACGGCGAGCCAGACGTACCAGCCGTCGATCGGTGCTTCCAGGTGCATGCCCTCGCTGGCCGCGTGTTCGTATTTAAACCTCAGTCGCGGTGGGGAGCCGACCCGGGCCGGACGGAAGTGGGAGCGAGCGGTCAGAGGACGGCACCGATGAGGGCCACCGTCACGACGTACAGCACCATCGCGGAGACGAGCGTCCGACCGACGTGATAGCCGACGAGGGCACGGTCGATCCCGTGACGCAGCGCGATCGAGAGCGGCGTGATGATGACACACAGCAGTAGCAGGTAGACCCCGATGACGATCCCCAACGACTCCGTGGGGAAGGCGGCCGCGTCGACCTCGCCAGACGCGACGAGTGCGTCGCTGGCCATCATGTCGGCCATGCCGACGGTGGCACCGGCCACGAGCGGCGCGAAGTACGCCGCGGTGTTGTCGAGGGTCCCGGTCACCTGTTCGAGGTTCCGCTTGGTCTCGGCCTCGACGGTCTCGAGTTCCTCGAGGTGGTCGGCCATGGAGACGATGGCGCGACCCGCTGGTTTCCCCTCGTCGGCCGCGATCGCAAGCAGGGCGGCGGTCCCGCGAGCGCGCGGGCTGGGAACGTATCGGAGCGCGCCGTACTCGCCGAGGAAGGCCTCCCTGACGCCGGTCTGAAGCCGTCGCTGGAGGCCGGCCGCGCGTTCGAAGACGGCGCCGGTTTCGCCGGGGACCCGGTCGCCGGCGAGTTCGACGGCGGACTCGACGGATTCCCCCTCGGCGACCTGTTGGCCGACGACGTACAGCGCGTCGGTGAGGTGGGCCTCGACGTCGCGGACGTGGTGTCTGACCGCGAGGATCGGCCGGTAGGTAACGAGCAGCGCGACCCCGAGCCCGAGACCGACGGCGGCGACGGGCGCGAGGTGTGTAGGACCGACCGCGACGAGAACGGGATAGCTGCTGCCGCCGGCGGCGACACCCCAGAGCGGCCGCAGTCGGAGCCGATCGGGGAGCGAGGGGTGGTCGTGACCGATCGTCGGCGGCGGAAACGCGACCGGCCGGCGGACGAGCAGCCAGAGGCTGGCCCCGACGAGCGCACCGGGCAGCACGACGTTGTACAGGAGGACGACGAGCCAGATGTTGACGGCATAGCCGACCATCGGCACCGCCGGGACCAGCGAAACCAGCGCGAGCGGGAGCATGATCCCGAAGGCGAACAGTCCGGTCGCCGGCGCACGAATGGCCGACGTGAACTCGGCCATCTGGCTACGCGTGCCGTCGAGGACGGCTGACAGCGCGCGATCGAGCGTCCGCAACCGCTCGGCTTCCGGAGCGTCCTGGGCGGTCGCGAGTAGGTGTGCTGACCGCCGTAACGCCGGGAACCACTCGGCCCACTCCTCGGCGAAGGCCAGCAGCCCCGTCCCCGCGGTGCCCATCGTTCGATCGATGTGCGCGTCGAGACTCCGCGACAGCGGGCCCGAGCCGGTGTCGGCTGCGAACCGGATCGCGCTCTCGAGGGCGGGCTGGACCTGCATGCGCAACACCGCCCGGCCGATCAGGTTCGGGGTGTCGCCGAGGGCTTCGGTCCGTCGAAACGCCGCCCGCAGATGGGGGATCGAGTGAACCGTGTGGATCGCCGCGATCGGGGCCACGAGGACGAAAAACGCCACGAACGGGAGCGGTGCCGGCGTCAGCAACAGTCCCAGCGGGAGGACGGCGGCGATGATTCCGGCCCCGTATCCCGCTCTGACGACCGTCTCGGGGTCGTGGGGCGAACCGGTAAACGACAGCGACTCCGCGAGGCCGTCACTGGCGTCGACCTCGGCCGGGTACAGCGCCGCCAGCGTACGAACGACGGGCACGGACGTCATCGCGAGATCACTCGTCGGTCCGGTCCGCGTAGGCTCGCGTGACCGCGTCGGGACTCGTTCGGCCCTCGCCGGCGAGCCGCGAGAGCAGGTCAGTCCGGGCCGCGATCGCCCGGCGTACGTCGGCGTAGGACTCGGTCGGTCCGGCGAGCCGGTCCACCAGCCGGCTCTCGCCGCGGTCGATCCGACCGGTCGCGACCGCGTCCTCGCCCTCGAGTTCGTACAGCGGTTCGAACCGGTGGGTGTCGCCGTCGTCGATCACCTCCTCGATGGCGGCGAGGCGGCGGGTTCGGCCGTCGGGGGTCCGGTGGGTCTGGACGGTCACGATCAGATCCGTCGCGGCGAACGACGAGGGTTCGACGCCGAGGTCGGTGACGACCCGTTCGGCGACATCGTCGGCCCCGTCGCCGTGGATCGTACCGAGGACGGCGTTGGCGTTGGCCCCGACTCGCATCGCCTCGTAGAGGACCTCCGCCTCCTCGCCGCGGATCTCGCCGACGACGAGCGCGCCGTCGCCCAGCCGGAGGGCGGTCCTGAGCGCCTCGTCCGGGGCGATTTCGGGCCCGTCACCAGTACCGGTCCGGAGCGCCTGTACGTCCCGACCGACCGACTGTAACGTGTCGACGGGCAGCTCCGGCGTGTCCTCTATCAGGACCGTCCGCGTCGCCGGCGGAAGTTCGTACAGCAGCGTGCCAAGCAGCGTCGTCTTGCCGGCCCCTCTCGTCCCGGCGATCAGGGCGGCGGCGTTTCGCTCGACGGCCACCGAGAGCAACGCCGCGGCCGCCGCCGATACCGTTCCGTTCGCGACCAGCGCGGGGAGGGTGAACCGCTCGTCCGGCCGCTCCCGGAACGCGAACGCGATTCCGTCGGCGACCGGTTCGGTGACGCCGGCCACCCGGATGCCGGTCCCGTTCTCGAGCGCGGCCGTCGCGTCGACGGTCGGGCTCGCCCGGGAGAAGGCCCGGCCGCTGGTGCGTCGAACCCGGGACGCAAGTGCCTGTGCGCCCGCTCGAGTGAGCGAGACGTTCGTCGGCATCGACTCCCCGTCGACGACGACCCGGATCGGGTTCGCCGAGACCGGCGAGGTGACGAAGACGTCGGTCACGCGCGGGTCAGCGAACAGGTCCTCGAGGACGCCGTAGCCGGCCGTATGCTTCGTGAGAACGCCTGCTAGCTGGGGGGTGGCCGGCTCCCCGCTCGCGCGTTCGATCGCCCGCGGTCCCGCCCGGTCCCCCTCGACGACCCCCTCGGCGATCGCCTCGTAGCCCTCGAGGAGGAGCCGGCGGTCACTCTCGGAGAGGGTCGTATCGACGATCTCGAGGGCGTACTGCGGCGTCTCGTCGGGGCGGTCGTAGATCCGCGCCTCGCTGCCGGTCGACAGTGAGCGCGCATCGACGAGACGCGCTCCGTCGGCGATCGACCGATCGACGAAGTAGTGACCGATCGTGAGTCCGACGGTCGCGGTCAGGGCCGACTCGTAGCCCTCGGCGCGCTCGGCAGCCGCCACGAGTCCCGATTCGACGCCGATGTCCGCGATCGGACCGACTCGGGTCCGGAGTTCCTCGCCGACGGCGAGCGGGTCCCGAGCGGCGGCCGACGCCAGCCGGTCGTCGCGATGGCCACGCAGCGCGACGAACCGGCCGGCCGAACCGAGCAGGGCGACGCCGCAGTCTGCGTACCGGCGCTCGAGGCCGTTCGATCGCACGACGATCGCGTTCGCTTCGCGGTCGGCGAGTGCCTCGATCGCGGTCCGGCGACAGGGGACGGCCGACTCGAGGCGGCCGTCGCAGTCGCTCGCGTCGATCCGGAGCGTCTCCGCTTCGACGGCCGTTCGACACGTACACCCGGCGTCCGGTTCGTCGCCCCAGTTGTCGAAGAGGCCCCCGAGACCGAGCCGCGTGCCGTCGACGCGATCGACGACCGAGCGGAGCCGCTCGGGTGGGTTCTGTAACATACCGGCGCTGGCCGCGGCATCCGATTTAAACTCACAGGCGGCTCGCGACGACGACCGGCTTCCCGTCCGCGTCGGTCCGAAGCGTCAACGCGAGCCTGTTCTCGCCACGCTCACGGACTACGAACGGCTCGGTGTCGTCGGGATCGCCCCCGACGATGCGTTCGTCGATGATCGTCTCACGGACCCGTCCGTCCGCGAGCGCGTACCGGACGACGGTGGCGCGTCGGTCGGCCTGCGGAACGATCCGAACGTGGTCGACGGCGACGGTCGTAAGCGAGCGACGCGGGAGCGTCAACTCGACGACTCGTCGGGGGTTCGGGTGGCCGTCGGGCGACGGCTCCTCAGTGGCGACGAGATCGGTCGCGGCGTCGTCGATCGATGCGATCCCGGTCTCGACCTGCCGGTGCGTGTTCATCGTCGCGCCCCGCTCGATCGCCGGTGCGGCGAGCGCAGCGAGCGCGACCGTCAGGACGGCGGCGACGACGTAGCGGTTCACGGGAGTCTGTCCCGGAGCGATCCGAGGATGCCGGTCGTCCCGTCCGCCTCGTCCGTGGCTGCCGCTCCGTCCGCGGCCGCCGCTCCGTCCACCTCGCCCTCCGACAGCGGGTCGTCGCTCGAGCGTCCGTCGTCGTCGGCCGTCGACACGATCGCCTCGACGGTCCGTTCGACGCCGGGGCGTTCACCGCTTTCCCCGACCGCGTCCGTCGACGCGATGGGCGGGCTCCCCGACTCGCGTTCGTCTCGAGCGTCGGCCGTCGATTTCGGCGCTGCTCGCTCGGCCGTCCCCTCGTCTCCCGGTTCGGAACCGGACCGCGAACCGTTTCGATCGTGGTGGCCCTCGAGGGCTCGCTCGAGGCCGTCGATGCGGAACTCGAGCCGGTCGACCGCCGCCACGGCCGCGTTTGCCTGCCGTTCGACCGCGTCGTCAACCGATTCGACGCCGCCGACGGCACCCTCGACCGCGTCGACGCGTCCCTCGAGGTCGGCGAGCCGTCGGTCGTGTGCCTCGAGGCGCTCGACGGCCGTTTCGAGGTCGGCGGCGAGCGACGCGCGGTCCTCGAGCGCCGGTACCTCGGAGTCGCCGTCGACGACCGCGCGCTCGAGCGCCGACAGCCGCTGTTCGATCCGTTCGATGTCGCTCATGGCGAGCGTTGCCCCGCGATCACGGATAAACCTCCGACCGGGTTCGTTCGGGACCGCTCATCGTGACGATGAACGAGTCGTTTCCGTCGGTAAACGGACCGTTCCGTCGGCCGAGTCCGGCTGAATCCGGGGTAACCGACGAAACGGTCGACCCGGTATATGCACCGCGGCGGGCAACGATCGATCGACGAGTTCGATGGCGAGTCCTCCCTCCCTCGACGACCGACGATCCGCGGGCCCGAACGCGCCGGACGGCCGCTCCGACGAGGACCACGGCCTCCTCGAGCGGGCCGTCCCAGGACTGGCGACGCCGATTCGCGCCGTCGGGTTCTGGGCGGCGATCGTTCTCCCCGCAGCCTACCTCCCCCTGCTCGCGACCGGTCTCTCCTCGGCGCTCGAGGGCGGGCTCTTTCTCGGCCTGCTCGCCGGCAACTTGCTATCGCTGTACGTCGGTCACGCCCATCGCCGGTAGGGGCCGCCTACTCGCTCGCCTCTCGGGACCGGACCTGCCCCAGCTCCCGGCGGATCGCCCGGCGTTTCACGAGGAGGAAGCCGACGACGATGACGCCGAACCCGACCAGTGCGGCGTCGTCGACGACCTCGCCGAGGTAGAGCCAGCCGACCACGGCCGCGACGATCGGAGCGACGTAGGACACCATGTTGATCTCGACGGCACCCAGCCGCTCGAGCAGTTCGAAGTAGATGAGGAAGCCGACGGCACTGGCCCCCACCGAGAGGTACGCGAGCGCGCCGATCGCCTCGGGGTGGATCCAATCGGCCGGCACGATCGGTTCGCCGAGCGCGAGACTCACGAGATGGAGCATGGCCGCGCCGCCGAGCATCGACCAGGCCTCCATCGTCTCGATCGGGAGGTCGGCGTCGATGCGGCGGGTGAGGACGCTACCGAGGGCAAAGGCCAGCGCGGCACAGAAGACCAGTCCCTTGGCCACGGCGTCCGCCGCGAGCAGGCTGCTCGGATCGGGGCGGACGACGATAGCAACGCCGACGAGTCCGACGACGACGCCGACGAGACCGACGGGAGAGAGGGCATCCGTGGGGACGAGCGCCCGAGCGAACCCAGTACTCAGGACCGGCGAGAGACTCACGACGATGGCGGCCGCCGCGGCGGTCGTGTGCAGTTGGCCGACGAACAGGAATGCGTGGTAGGCCGCGATCAGGAGCCCGGCACCGACGAGGACCTGCCACCAGCCGGCCCGATCGCGCGGTCGCCAGTCGGCGACGGCGGCCGCGTAGCCGAGCATCAGGAGCCCGGCGATGTCGTATCGAAGCGCCGCAAACAGTATCGGCGGGAGATGCGACAGCCCGGCGCTGATCGCGACGAACGCTGCTCCCCACAACGCTGCAAGCACCAGAAAGAGCGAGAGGGTCTGATATCGGCTCACGGTGACTGTTCCGTGAGAAAGTGCCTATGAATTTCGGTTCGAGTCGACGCCGGCGGCGACTCCAGCGGTCGATCGGCCGCCACCGGGCGGGGTCTCAGAGCGAGGGCAGTTCGCGGATCTCGACTTTCTCCTCGGTCTGTTTGAACTGCTCGAGCAGGGGTTTGATGTCGTCGAACCCGTCATCGAGGACGACGTCGCCGCTGCGGAGGTCGTAATCGATGATATCGTAGTCGGCGAGCCGCGGGAGGTGGTTGTGGACCAGCGAGACGTAGATCCGCTGGCGCTGTTCCTTCCCGATCGTCGCGGGACGGGCGTCGAGTTCCCAAGCGGCGACCTGCGTGACGACGTCCTCGAGGTTCGCGGTGGTGTCCTCGGCCAGCTGATAGAGGAGATACCGGCGTTCGGACTCGGCGAGAAGGGAACAGGCCGCTTCCATCCGGCTCGCGTTCGTCTGGTTCATACGTCGAGCAGGCACCCAGTGGTATTACACCTACTGCCAATACAGATTGGGTCCGCTCGAGTCCCGATTCACCCTCGATTCCGGTGTCGGTCGTACGAGCCACGTATCGGACGATACCGCCGAATTAGCCGTTCGTACACCGTTTCGTGACAGTCTCGATTTCGAACGTGCAGCAATACCATACCGATCGGCCGGGGTTCGACTGTCGTCGTCGCTCGCCCAGCTCGTCGCGACGAAGAACACTCGAGTGTGACCCGAGAACGACGGTTCGGTGCCGATTCGTCTCCGTATGCGTCTGTTTGGCACATGTTATCAGGGACAGAATAGTTAAGTCGGCGACCGGCCTACGTGGGCGTATGGCCGCTCACGGCCGGCCCGCACTGCGGGACCTGTTCGACGAGTCGCCCACGCCTCACATCGCCCATCCCCCGCGGACTCACCACCGAGACTTCTACGTCGCCACCGACGGGTCCTTCCGGGAGGCCGGTGGCGGGCTGGGTGCCGTTATCGAAACCCGCGACGGTACCCGCGTCGCACGGATCGCGACCGCGGATACGCCGCCGGACAACAACGTCGCGGAGTATCGGGCGTTGCATCTCGGGCTCGACGTACTGGCCGCTCGAGCGCCGCGGGACGCCTCCGTCGGCGTCCTCCTCGACCACGACGCGCTCGCCAGCAACGTCAACAGCACCATCCTCGCGACGCGCCATCCGGACGGGAAATCGCCCCGTCCCGTCTCCGTCCCGACCGCAACACAGTATCACTGGCGTGGCATCCGCGCCCGTCTCAACGGGTTCGACGAGGTGCGGGCCGCCCGCATCGACAGCGATCAGAACCCCGCCCACCCGCTCGCGAACGCGCCCGACCAGTACCGCCACGTCAACCGCGAGCCCGCCCGCTGCGTGCTTCCCGAAACGTCGGAGTCGACCGCCGGCGAGTTCCCGCCGCCGTCCCGGGCCGACCGCAACAGCAGTGGCGGCGGCCGCGCCTCCGACTGATCGCCGGCGACCGCCCTCGAGCGCGGACCGTCCGAACCGTCATCGTTTTCTCGCCGCTCGAGCAAGTCGTCGCCGATGAGTCTCCGCGTCGCGGTCGCGGCCCCGTTCATCCAGCACGGGAGCCGTCGGCTCGAGGAAAACGAGTTCGTCGTCGCACTCTCGCTCGATCGGGACTGGTTCTCACCCGATCAGGCCAAGCGACTGATCGACATCGCGACGGAGGAGGGGCTGTTGGACCGAACCGACGACGGACTCGCAGCGACCTTCGAGCCGGGCGAGGTGACGATCCCCGAGGAGTTCGACCCCGACGAGGACCTCCTGCGGAAACGGTCGGCGTTCGAACGCGTCCTCGATTCGCTGGTCGCTGAGGGCATGGAGAAACACGAGGCCGTCGGGGCGATCAACACCCTCCAGGGGGAGCTGGGACTGACCATCGAGGCCGCCGCGGTGGTCTACGCCCGCCGCGAGGGGATCGACGTCGACGACCTCGCCCCGGTCGCCCGCGAGGCCGTCTTCGACACCGAAGGGGACTGTTAGTACCGACTGAAAGTCATCGCCCACCTGCTCGCGATACGCCGGCTATGAGCGGCCGAGTTCGGCCGCTCATAGCGACTTCGCGTGCGAGCAGCGTGGAACCCGTTTCAGTTGGTACTAAATCCCGCCGTCACGACCGACTGGATATGGTCGAGGACCGGATCACCGACGGTCGCCGCATCGCCGAACTCCTCTCGAGCGAACTCGACGGCCGCGAGGACGGCCTGCTCGAGCGCGTCGCCGTGACCAACGCCGACCGGGACGTCGAGCCGTCGGCCGACGGCACTCGCGCGTACGATGTCACCTACCGCGACGAGCGTCTCGCCCGCGTGTTCGTTCACGAGGACCGGGCCCGCCTCGAGTTCGAGGCGGCACAGGACCGAGCGGCCGACACGGCAACGGACCTCGAGCTTCGGGTCCGACCCAAGGCGACCGAGCCGCCGAAGACGCTGGTCTTCCTCGAGAGCGGGGCCGCCGTCAAGCGGGCGACCGACGTGGTCCAGCGGGTCGGGCGGGCGCTCGAGGAGGCCGACGACCGAGCCGAGACGTGACGCGACGGGCTACTCGCGCTCGTTTCGAGTCGACTGTGACGTGGGCGTAAAGTAGCCGTGGGCGAACACCCCCGCGCCGAAAATGACGGCGTAAAGCGCGAGCGTGGTGAGGTTCCTGTTCATTCCGCCCATCTGAACGACTTCTATCCCGACGAGCATGAGTACCGCGCCGGCGAAGAGTCGCTTGAACTGCACTCGAGTCGCGTCGTCCATACCGTTAGTTCGCCATCTATGACTTACTAATTTCTACTCACAGATCAGGGGAAACGACCTGCGGATTCAGTGCCCGATCACTCGAGAGCCGCGAGAACACCCGGCAACGCCGCCGCGAGATCGGCCTGCTCGAGGTGTGCGACGGCTCTCGAATCCGGCGCAGGTCCGTCCGATAGCAGCACCTGAACGGCCGCCATCCCGGCCTCGGTCGCGCCCTGGACGTCGGCCTCGACCTCGTCGCCGACGTAGACCGCCTCGCCGGGCGCAACGTCCAGTTCGTCCGTGATCGCCTCGAAGGCGCGGGAATCGGGTTTGCCCGCCTCGAGTTCGCCGGTCACCAGGGCGGCGTCGAAGGCGTCCTCCCAGCCCAGCGTCTCGAGTTTGTCCCGCTGGGCGCGGACGGGGCCGTTGGTCAGCAGGCCGACGCGGTAGCTCCTTCGGAGATCGGCGAGCATGGCCTCGACGCCGGGCAGGGGCTCGAGCGAGTCCGAAATCGTCTCCCGATACGCGGTCGCGACGGCGGCCGGATCGGCGTCGCTGTCGGTGTCCGCGAGCAAGTCCTCGAAAATGGGTTCGCGCGTCTCGCTGGTGAGGTTCCGGCGGTGGGCCTCGAGGTAGGCCTCGCGGGAGAGCGAGGGCGCGCCCGTCGCGGTCGCGGCTTCCTCGAGGATGGTCGTCCGGTCCCGCCGGGGGACGGCGAGCGTGTAGTCGAGGTCGAAGACGACCGCGCGTGGCATGGATACGTGAGGGGGCTCGAGCCGGTTGAAACTATCCCTTCCGGGCGACCGTCGTGGCTCTGCCGTATCGGGTCGTGGTAGTATACCGCCCCCGCGGCCCGGCGGTCGGCCGGCTACTCGGCCAGCCCTTCGATGAGGAACTCCGCGGACGAGCGGTTCGTCGCCAGCGCGACATCGCGGACGTCACAGATCCGCAACAGCGCCGAGATGTCGGGCTCGTGGGGCTGGGCCCGGAGCGGGTCCCGGAGGAAGACGATCCCGTCGAGTTCCCCCGCCGCGACTTCGGCACCGATCATCAGATCGCCGCCGAGCGGTCCCGACTCCTTGCGCTCGACCTCGAGGTCCGTCTCCTCGCGGAGCCGCTTCCCCGTCGTCCCGGTCGCGACCAGGTCGTACATTCGGAGCTGTGCTTCGTGGGTCTGGGCGAACTCGACGAGATCGGGCTTGGTCTCGTCGTGGGCGATCAGTGCGACGCGAGTCATACCGCACGGACGACCGCCGCGACAATAACGCTGGTCCGTGTTCGAGACGCCCGATTCAGAACGCCTCGACGTGGGGTCGCAGGTCCAACTCGAGCGTCCACGCCGACCGGTCCTGGGTCACGAGGTGCCAGTAGGAGTCCGCGATGGCGTCCGGATCGAGATACCCCGATGCCTCGGCGGCGTCGTCCATCTCGGGCGGACGGATCCCGCCGTCGATCACGACGTGGGCGACGTGGATCCCCTCGGGACCCAGTTCTCGAGCCATGGACTCGGCCATCCCCCGGACAGCGAACTTCGCCGCGCTGAAGCCGATCGCACCGTCGCGGCCCCGAACCGCCGAGGTCGCGCCGGTGAAGACGATCGTTCCGCCGTCCCCGGCGAGCATGTCGTCGACGGCCGCTTGCGAACACAGCAACGTACCGTGGGCCGAGACGCGCCACGCGCGTTCGAATTCGTCCGGCGAGATCTCTCGCAGTCCCTTCCACGAGCCGCCGCTGGCGTGGTTGATCAGGACGTCGACGGGGCCGAACGCCTCGCGAACCGCGTCGAACCCCGCCGCGACCGCCTCGGGGTCCGTGATGTCCGTCGGGACCGCGAGCGCGTCGTCGCCCAGCTCGGTTGCGAGGGCTTCGAGGGAGTCGTCCGAGCGGGCGAACAGCCCGACCCGACAGCCCTCGTCGACGAACTTGCGGGCGAGCGATGCACCGAGTCCGGGACCGACGCCGGCGATGACGGCCGTTCTCGTCATAGCAGTGCCACGGGAGCGGGCCACAAAACAGTGGCCCCGACACGGAAGGGGTGGGCGGTCGGGCCGGCTATCGACTTTTGTGCGTGGCGACCGACCATCGGTCATGGAGGATCCGACCGACGCCGACGACCGATCGGCGAGACACGTCTGGTCGGCCGGCCGGTACCCCGCGATGGCACCGAACATGCTACCGGCCATCGCACGACTGGTCAACGCCGCCGGCATCGATCCGGGCAACCGCGTCCTCGACGTCGGCTGTGGAACCGGCAACGCCGCGTTGACCGCCCGCCGGGCCGGTGCCGACGTGGTCGGTCTCGACCTCGCCCCCGAGATGCTCGAGCTGGCGCGTGACAACGCCGGACTCGCGGGCCACGACGACATCGGCTGGCTCGTCGGCGACGCCGAGACGCTCCCGGTTCCCGACGACGCGTTCGACGTCGTCCTCTCGAACTTCGGCCACGTGTTCGCGCCGGACTCGACCCGCGCCGGGGCAGAACTCCGGCGGGTCACGAGGTCCGGCGGCCGGGTCTGTTTCACCGCGTGGTCGCCCACCGGCGTCGTCGGGGACCTCACCGAGGTCCTGACCGACCACGTCACGGCACCGCCGAGCGATCCGTGGGCCCACCTCGAGTGGGGCGAGCCCGACTTCGTCCGCGAGCAGTTCGCCGATGTGGCCGATCTCTCCTTCCAGCGACGGTTGCTCGACTTTCGCTACGCCACGCCGCGGCATTTCTGGCGGGAGTTCGCCGAGGAGTCCGGCCCGCTCTCGCCGGTCCTGCGGCGGATGGGCGACGACGCGGCCCGGGCCGCGCTCCGACGGGACGCCGTCGCCGCCCTCGAGGACTGGTTCGGTGACAACGCGATCCGCGTCGAGTACCTTCAGGTCCGGGCCGTCGTCGCGTAGCGTCGCCGTTCCCGATCCGATACCTCGAGGTGACGGTCACGAACTAATTACAGTGACACGGCCCGTAACGGGCGTTTTTGGCCCTGACCCCTGTGGCAGTTCCCATGGGCGTCTTCGATAGTTGGGACGGCAAGCGCGTCGCCTGGGTCGTACTCGGACTCGTCCTCGCGGCGTTGATCGGGCTCGCTCTCTTCCGATATATCGGCCCCCCTCCTCTTCGCGGTATTCCTATACTACGCTATTCGGCCGCTCTACCGGCAGATCGATCGGGTCATCGACCACCCGAACGTGACGGCGACGGCGACGATACTGTTCGTCATCCTCCCCATGCTGGCCGTCGTCGGCTACGCGATCGTCGTCGGACTCAGGGAGTTGGATCAGTTCCTCTCCACGAGCGACCTCGAGGTCGTCCGGTCGACGCTCCAGCCGTATCTGCGGGTGGCCAGACGGGGAAATATCGATCAGCTTCGGGAGGCGATCACCTCCGGTTCGGGTGGCTCGGTCACGAGCGTCCTCCGGCAGGACCTACCGGGGGTTATCGGCCGGCTGCAGTCGGTCGCCGCGGCCGTCTTCGGGGTCCTCGCGCGGTTCTTCCTCATGCTTACCTTCCTCTTCTATCTCCTGCGCGACGACTGGAAGCTGCGACAGTGGTTCTACGAGAGCGTCGACCACGACGACGACATCGTCTCGTACACGCAGGCGGTCGACGACGACCTCGAGACGGTCTTTCTCAGCAATCTGGCGGTCATCGTGGTCGCGGCCGGTGCGGCCGTCGTCGTCTACTACGGCCTCAACTTCGTCGCCTCGAGCGGCCCAGTCGTCCCGACGCCCGTCCTGCTCGCCCTGCTCATCGGCATCGGGACGCTGGTCCCGGCGGTCGGCATGAAGATCGTCTACGTGCCCTACGGACTGGTCCTCCTCGGGGTCGCGCTGACGACGCCGAAGCCGCTCTGGCACCCGCTCGTCTTCTTCGCGCTCACGCTGGTCGTCGTCGACACCATCCCCGACTTCTTCGCGCGGTCGTTCCTCTCCGCGCGCAGCGGCGTCCACATGGGGCTTGTCCTCCTGGGCTACTTCCTCGGCACGCTCGCGTTCGGCTGGTGGGGGCTGTTCCTCGGGCCGATCGTCGTCGTCCTCGCCTCCCACTTCGCGAAGACGGTTGTTCCCGGTCTCGTGAGCGATTTTATGTGGGAGTGACCGCGCCGGCCGCTGTCCACAGTCAGCCCACAGCTCTCCCTCGCTGGGACGACTCCCCGACGGATGGGGCTCGACGGCGAGCAAGCGTTCGACTTCGATCGGGGCCGGGCTGCCCGCCGACCACACGAATTACCGGCCCGGGGACGTAGGGGGACCCATGGCGTTCGATCCCGACGCGGTCGAGACCGTGACGTTCGACTCGTACAGCACCATCGTCGACGTCAACGCGGCCGAACGGGCGCTCGCCGACCGGGTCGACGATCCCGAACCGATCTCGCGGCTCTGGCGGCTCCGATCGCTCGAGTACACGCTCGTCGCGAACGTCCTCGACGCCTACCAGCCGTTTTACGAGATGAACCGCGACGCTTTGCAGTACGCGCTGGACGTCCACGGCGTCGACGTCGACCCCGACGAGCGCGACGAGATCCTCGCGGTCTATCACGAACTCGAGGTCTTCGACGACGTCCGCGACGGTATCGAGCGGCTCCGCGAGGGCGGCTACGACTGTTACGTCGTCTCGAACGGCGACCCCGATATGCTCTCCTCGATGGTCGCCCACGCCGACGTCGGCGACCTCCTCGCGGACACGATCAGCGCCGACGAGGTGGAGACGTTCAAGCCGGCCGCCGAACTCTACCGCCACGCGGCCGCCCGGACCGGCACCCCGATCGACGGGATCGTCCACGTCACCGCCGGCTGGTACGACGTCATGGGCGCGAAACACGCCGGCATGCAGGGCGCGTGGGTCGATCGGAAGGGGCGCCCGTGGGAGGCGATCGCCGGCGATCCGGACCTGACCGTCACGTCGTTCCACGACCTAGCCGACGCACTTGGCTGCTGACGATCCGACGAGCCCCCTCGTTTTCCTCGCGTGATCGCCGGCGAAACGGGTCGAGCGCCGACCGACTCGAGCGACTCAGTCCTGCAGGGTCCCGCCGAGGACCTTCGCCGCCACGAGGACGGGGTCCCAGGTGGTGTTAAAGGGCGGCGCGTACGCGAGGTCGTAGTTCTCCACGTCGGCGACGGTCGCGCCTTCCGAGAGCGCGGCGACGACGGCGTGGCTCCGATGGACCGCGCCCTCGCCGTACTCGCTGGCGAGGCTGGCCCCGAGGACGCGTCCGGAGTCGCGGTCGGCGGTCAGCGTGAGCCGGACGTTCCCGCCGTCGGGGTAGTAGCCAGCCCGCGACTTCGCCGTCACCGTCTCGCTGACGGGATCGAAACCGGCCGCGCGGGCCTTGTCGTGGTCCACGAGTCCGGTACGGGCGGCCTCGACGTCGAAGGCCTTGACAGCGGCCGTGCCGGCGACGCCGCCGCCCTCGGTCGGGGTTCCGGTAACCGTCTGCCCGATCGCGCGCCCGTGGCGGTTGGCCGTCAGCGCGAGCGGGACGTAGGTCGGCTCGCCCGTAACGACGTGGGTCGCCTCCGCGCAGTCGCCGGCGGCGTAGACGTCGGGCGCACTCGTCTCGCGGTAGGCGTCGGTCGCGATGGCGCCGGTCTCGCCGCGTTCGATCCCGGCGTCTTCGGCGAGATCAGTTCGGGGTCGTACGCCGGTGCCGAGCAGGACCATCTCGACCTCGATCCGGTCGTCGGCGGTGACGACGGCCTCGACGTGGTCGCCGCCCGCGAGTTCCCTGACTTCCGCCCCTAGATGGAGCGCGACGTCCTCGTCCCGGAGGTGATCGGCGACGTACTCGCTGGTCTCGTCGCTGAAGCCTTTCAGTACGCGGTCGCCGCGCTGGAAGAGGTTCACTTCGAACCCGTTTTCGGCCAGCGCCTCCGCCATCTCGATCCCGATGTAGCCGCCGCCGACGACGCCGACCGGCCCGGTACAGTCCTCGAGGTAGCGACAGGCCGGCCCCCGATCGGGCTGTTGAAGGCCCTCGCCGTCGCGGGCGCGGGCGACGTACTCGCGGAGTTCCTTCCCGTCGCTCATCGAGCCGAGCGTGTAGACGCCCTCGCGGTCGGTGCCGTCGATCGACGGGACGACGGCTTCCGCACCGGTCGCGATCAGGAGGTCGCCGTAGGTCTGCGTGACTGTCTCCGACTCGCTCTCGGCGGTGACCGTCCGGGCCTCGGTGTCGATCGCGACGACCTCGTGGCCCGTCCGGAGGTCGATGTCGCGCTCCTCGCGGAACTCCTCGGGCGTGACCGAGACGAGGTCCTCGAGCGACTGGATCTCCCCCTTGACGTAGTAGGGCAGCCCACAGGCTCCGTAGGACACCCACTCCCCCTTCTCGAAGACGACGATCTCGCGGTCCGGTGCCTCGCGTCTGGCCTTGCTCGCCGCGGACATTCCGGCTGCGTCACCGCCGACGACGACGAACGGATCGCGCATACCGACCGTATCGTTGGGGAGCTACATAACTACTGACCGGACTGTCTCGGCCCGGCACCGAACCGGACCGCAGGGACGCCGGATCTAGCGGACTACCGTCGGTCGTTTCCGATGTAACCGTGACTGCCTGCGGTTGCACCGGGACATCGTTCCAGCAGCCCGATCAGGCGATCGACTCCGATTCGTCCGCCGCGGCCGCGAGGTGTTCGCGCCCCCACTCGCGCATCTCCGTGATGACGGGCTCGAGCGACTGGCCGAGGTCGGTCAGCGAGTACTCGACGCGGACCGGTTTCTCGCTGACGATCTCGCGGTTCACGAGCCGTTTCTCCTCCAAATCCTCCAGGGCGTCCGAGAGGACCTTGCTCGAGATGCCGTCGACCTCCGCCTCGAGGGCGTTGAACCCGAGCGGGCCGTTGGCGAGCAAGCGGTGAATGATAACAGTATGCCATTTCTTGCCCAGCAGCGTCGCAGTCGAGGTGATCGGGCACCATTCTTCGCCAGCACACCAGACCTCGAGTTCCCGCGTCGACTCTTCCATGCATGTGAGTTGGTGCTGGAGTCGTTTATAGTTACCACCTGTTACTGACTTACTATCAGTTACCGTTCGACCCAGATAGTCGGGCTGGCGCGGGTCACTTACCGGCCAGTAACCGGGTTACCTCAACGATAGCTGACAGTTATACGTGAGCGGTCGTAACCGAGTTACCATGAGTGAGTCAGATGGGACGACCCGCGATTCGATCGCAGCGGACCGCCGGTACGACGTCGCCGTCGTCGGCGGCGGCCCGGCGGGACTGACGACCGCGCTGTACGCCGCGCGGCTCGGCCACGAGACCGCCGTCTTCGACCGCGGCGGCGGCCGCGCGGCCATGATGCAGGACACGCACAACGTCATCGGCACCCCGGAGTCGGTGTCGGGCAACGAGTTCCTCTCCACGGCCGTCGATCAGCTCCGGTCCTACGGGGCCGACTACCGGCGGGAGTTCGTGACCGGTATCGAACGCGCCGGCAACTCGTTCGACCTCGAGACGACCGAGGGGCCCGCCGTCGCGGACCGCGTCGTCCTCGCGACCGGCTTCAGCGACGAGCGGCCCGACCCGCCGCTGCCCCGGACCGGCCGCGGACTGCACTACTGTCTCCACTGTGACGCCTACATGTTCGTCGACGAACCGGTCTACGTGATGGGCCACGGCGAGAGCGCGGCCCACGTCGCGATGATCATGCTCAACTTCACCGACGACGTCGACCTGTTGCTCCGGGGCGACGAGCCGACGTGGAGCGACGAGACCGCGGCGCTGCTCGAGGGCCACCCCGTCGATATCGTTCACGAGGACGTGACCGGGGTCCGCAACGGCGACGACGGCTGGCTCGAGGCGCTCGAGTTCGAGGACGGGAGCGTCCGCGAGTACCGGGGCGGTTTCGCGATGTACGGCAGCGACTACAACAACGACCTTGCGGCGTCACTCGGCGCTGCGATCAATGACGATGGTACGGTTGCGGTCGACGACCACGGGCGCACGAGCGTCGACGGACTCTACGCCGTCGGCGACCTGACGCCCGGCCACAACCAGATCCCCGTCGCGATGGGCCAGGGCGCGAAGGCCGGCCTCGCGATCCACACGGAACTGCGGGCGTTCCCGAAGTCCCTCGACGAACTCGAGGCCGAAGGGGCGGTTTCGGCGAGCGACGTTCCCGCGATGCCGGCCGCGTTGCGACAGCAGGCGAGTGACCTCGCTTCGATGGCGGACGACTGATGGCGTAAAGCGGTGGACGCCGCCGCGCCGGCCCCCGACCGCTGCCCGCAGACGGAAGCGTTTTTTCTTCGCGCTGGGACGACCGACTCATGACAGACTGCAGTGCCCACCACGTCGGCCTCACGGTCAGCGATCTCGAGGAGACGCTCGCGTTCTACCGCGATACGCTCGGTCTCACCGTCGTCGATCGGTTCGGCGTCGGCGGCGAGGCCTTTGCCGAGGCCGTCGGAGTCGAGGGCGCGAGCGCCGATTTCGCTCACCTCGAGGCCGACGGCGTCCGGATCGAACTCGTCGAGTACGAGCCGGAAGCCCGGGGCTCGCCGGCGGCGGGACTCAACCAGCCGGGTGCCTCCCACGTCGGACTCTCGATCGACGATCTCGAAACCTTCGCCGCCGACCTTCCCGACGACGTGCCGACGATCAGCGGGCCGCGGACGACCGAGAGCGGCACCACGATCATGTTCCTGCGCGATCCCGAGGGGAACCTGATCGAGATCCTCGAGGCCTGATACGGTTCGCTGGAACGATGTCCCGGTGCAACCGCGACGCTCTGCGGTTGCACCGTCAGTGACGTACAGTCGACCGTCTGACCGCCGGCAGTGCGCTCGCGGCCTACCGGTTACAGGCGAGCGTCGATCGAACCCGTTCTACGTCGGTTTCACACTGCGAACAGACCCGCTTCTCGGCGTCGATGTAGACGATCCCACATTTGGAACAGTGAAACAGGTTGCCGGGCGCGTCCGGGTCCCCGCCGCGGTCTCCTGCCGACGCTTCCGCCGCGTCGGTGCCACCGTCCGTCTCCGTGTCCCGCGAGCGTCCCGGCACCAGCAGCGTCGATCGGACCCGTTCGCGGAGGCGACTCGAGAGCGACTGCGATTTCCGTCGGCTATCCATACAGTGTTCGATCAGGATACGAACGAAGTACGTGATGCCTGAAGGATTTGGAACGGCGTCGGGACGCGGCCGTCGCTCGCAGCGTGTGGGTCGGCAGACCGCCGGTTCGGGCGGCCCGGATAGCAACCTTTTCGACCGTCGCGGGGCCACTCCCGCCATGAACTTCTTCGATCGCCTGCACGACCGCATCCGAACGGTCGACAGCGTCGTCTCGGTCGGGCTCGATCCCGACCCGTCGCGACTCCCCGACCACCTGCAGGATCGTGACCTCACCCGGTGGGCGTTCAACCGCCGCATCATCGACGCGACACACGAACACGCCGCCGCGTTCAAGCCCAACGCCGCCTTCTACGAGGACCCGGACGGCTGGGCCGCCTTGGAGGAAACCATCGCTTACGCCCACGGCAAGGACGTGCCGGTTCTGTTAGACGCCAAACGGGCCGACATCGGCAACACGACCCGCCAGTACGCCCAACTGCTCGAGAAGGCCGACGCGATCACGGTCAACCCCTACATGGGCCGGGACTCGCTGCAGCCGTTCCTCTCGAACGAGGAGGCCGGCGTCTTCGTCCTCTGTCGGACCTCCAACCCGGGCGGGGCCGACATTCAGGACCTCGAACTCGAGACGGGCGAACCCGTCTACGAGCGGGTCGCCGCGCTCGCGGACCTCTGGAACGAGAACGACAACGTCGGGCTCGTCGTCGGCGCGACCAAGCCCGAGGAACTCGAGGAACTGCGCGAGCAGGTGCCCGATCTGCCCTTCCTCGTGCCCGGGATCGGCGCGCAGGGCGGCGACGCCGAGGCAGCCGTCGAGTACGGACTGGCCGACGGTGTTGGACTGGTCAACTCCTCACGAGGAATCATTTTCGCCGGGGAAAACGATGGGGAAGACTTCGCGAGGGCCAGCGGGCAGGCCGCGAAGCGACTCAAGAAGCGGCTCAATCAGTACCGAGAGTAGCTGGCGCGCTCGAGGCGATCGCACTGATCTCGAGTCAATGATCGTCGTCGGTACAGCGGTGGTCGGCGTACTCCTCGCGCCGGCGAAACACCTACAAAGATGAATTCACTATGAATTCATATGAGTCGAACGTCTATTCCGGTCGATTCGGCCACCAAAGAACGGTTGGACCGATTGAAGCGAGACGGCGAAACCTGGGACGAATTCTTAGAACGAGTCACCGCTACTGAAGAACCGATCGAAGCCGGGGCATGGTCGGACGAGCAAGCAGAACGGGCAAAGGAGTCGATCAGGAAGTCTCGGGAGAACTGGCGATGACGTTTCTCGACAGTTCGACCATCATCGAATACCTGCGGAACGACCGAACTGTCATCGAGTATCTCGATGAACGACAGCCGTGGTGGACGTCGACGATTTGCGTGTTCGAGGTCCTGAACGGGCCCGCGGGATCGCCGGACTTCGACCCGACCGAAGAACGGCAGAAATTCAGCGGTGTGCAGGCGCTCGAGTTCAACGAACAGCTGGCTTTGGAAGCCTCACGGTTACAGAATGAGGCTATCGAGGACGGAAGCGAACTGTCCCACCGAGACGCCATGATCGCCGCAACTGCACGTTCGACCGGGGACGAATACGTGGTTGCCGATAGTGACTTCGAGATCCGGCCGCTCGAGGACGTGATGGACGTTACGAACCTTCACAACGAAGAGTGAGCGACCGATCAGTACGATAGACGACGAAAGCCGACCGTATCGTTTGAGACGTGTCCTTCGTCGAACATGGGCCACTGTCTATCGCTTCGATCGTTCCACTGTCCGTATTCGACTCGAGTGACTGGGACGATCTCGAGGCCGTCCTCGAGCAGTATCGGGGGAGCGACAGTCCGGGACACAGCAACGAGAACGGCAAAACGTTACGCGTCTTGAGGATCGGACGCGACCACCCGCCCCGCGATCCGCCCGTCGACTACCCGATCGACGATCTCGACCGTCACCGGGTCAGTTGGTGGTCGCTCCTCGAGCCGGTCCAGTCCCTCGACGACGGCGATATCCATCGGACTCGAGTCGTTCGGGTGGGCGGCGATGAGGACGCCGTCGCGCTCCTCGAGGCGCAGGCGGTACCGCTGCCCGACGCCGACCGCCTCGCCCAGCAGGTCGCGGATCGAGGTCACGCTCAGAACCGGTTGATCTCCACGTCGTCGTTGCCCGGCCCCGGCTGGGCCTGCGACGCGCAGTCGGCACACAGCTCCATGCTCTCATCGAAGTGAACCTCGCAGGCCAGCGTCCCGCAGTTTGAACACCGCTCCTGTGCGGGCCGGGACTCACAGATCTGACAGAGGCCGCTAACGCTCATAGCGAGGGTACGCGCTCGAGGGGCTTGAAACCGGGCCCGGCACGTTCGACTGGCAGACGTCGGCCGTCCCGAATCGGGCGGCCTACTGTGCTATACTGTCCCAAACCACGGGAAGGCTTTTGCCGTGTGCCTGCCTACCAGTGGACATGAGCCGTGACCGGGCCCTCCTCGAGCGGGCCCTGGACCGTGGCGAACAGGACGGTGGCAACGTCGAGTTCAAAGAGCGATTGTCACGGGACGTCCACCTCGAGGGTGGGCGGCGGGAGAGCCTCGCCGCGCAACTGCGACATCGACTCCTCTCGGGCGACGGCGAGGCGACCTACGTCGTCGGCGTCACCGACGACGGCGGTCTCGCCGGTATCGATCCCGACACCTTCTCCGAGACGATGGACGTCCTCTCCTTGCTCGCGGAGGAGGCCGACGCCCACATCGAGGACGTCCAGACGTGGGGCATAAACGAGGGGCTCGTCGGCGTCGCACAGGTCCGGGAGGGCGGCGTCCTCGAGACCGACGACGAACACGTCGTCGTCGGGACCGCCGGCCACGTCGACCACGGGAAGAGTACGCTCGTCGGGTCGCTGGTCACGGGCAAAGCCGACGACGGGGACGGCGCGACACGGGCCTTCCTCGACGTCCAGCCCCACGAGGTCGAGCGGGGCCTCTCCGCCGATCTGTCCTACGCCGTCTACGGCTTCGACGATGAGGGGCCGGTCCGGGTCCGGAATCCGAATCGCAAGGCCGACCGCGCGGACGTCGTCCAGAACGCCGACCGGCTCGTTTCCTTCGTCGACACGGTCGGCCACGAGCCGTGGCTCCGGACGACCATCCGCGGACTCGTCGGCCAGAAACTCGACTACGGCCTGCTGGTCGTCGCCGCCGACGACGGCCCCACCCGCACCACGCGGGAACACCTCGGCGTCTTGCTCGCGACCGACCTCCCGACGATCGTCGCGATCACCAAGACCGACACCGTCGACCAGCAACGCGTCGACGAGGTCGAACGCGAGGTCGAGCGGCTCCTCCGGGAGGTCGACAAGTCGCCGCTTCGCGTCTCCCGTCACGGCGTCGACGCCGCCGTCGACGAGATCAGCGAGCGTGTCGTTCCGATCGTCGAGACCAGCGCGATCACCATGGACGGCCTCGAGACGCTGGATGAGTTGTTCGACCGACTCCCCAAGACGTCCCAGGACACCGGCGAGTTCCGGATGTACGTCGACCGCAGCTACTCGGTTACGGGGGTCGGCGCGGTCGCCTCCGGCACCGTCATGGCCGGCGAAGTCGAGGCCGGCGACGAACTCCTGATCGGGCCGATGGCCGATGGCCGCTTTCAGGAAGTCGAGGTCCGATCGATCGAGATGCACTACCATCGGGTCGACAAAGCGCAGGCCGGCCGGATCGTCGGCATTGCCTTGAAGGGGATCAAAGAGAGCGCCATCGAGCGCGGCATGGTCTTGCTGCCCCGCGAGGCCGACCCCGACCCCGTCCGGGAGTTCGAGGCCGAGGTCATGGTGCTGAACCACCCCACCCGGATCGGCGAGGGGTACGAACCCGTCGTCCACCTCGAGACGATCGGCGAGGCCGCGGCCTTCTATCCGGAGAACGGCCGGCTGTTGCCGGGCGATTCCGGCACGACGACCGTCCGGTTCAAGTTCCGCCCGTACCTCGTCGAGGAGGGCCAGAAGTTCGTCTTCCGCGAGGGCCGCAGCAAGGGCGTCGGGACGGTGACCGACGTCACCCCGATGGAGTGACCGGGCGTTCGGGTTTCGTTCGCCCCGCTCGAGCGGCCGAATGGCCGGGTTCGCTCGGGCAGCGTTCCGATCGGGCAGGTTTCGCTCCCTTTCGTCCGCAAAACGTATTAATTAGACGCGGCTAAACCACGACGTGATTGGGATCGTCGTCGAGCGCTCGCAGCCGTCGCGACTCGCATGACCGGCTGGCTCGAGGTTCTCGTCGCCGCGTTCGTCCTGCAGCTGTCGGTGCTGCCCGGCGAGAAGGTCCAGTTCATCATCGCCGGGCTGGCGACCAGATACGATCCCCGGATCGTGGTCGCCGCCGCAGCGACGGCCTTCGCCGGCTGGACGGCCCTCGAGATCGCCTTCGGCGCGGCGATCCAGGGCGCGGTGCCCGCCGTCTACCTCGAGGTGATCACGGCGGGGCTGTTCCTCGCCTTCGCGGTGCTGCTCGTCCGGTCGGCACCCGGCACGAGTCGGCGACGGGTGGCGACAAACGGCGGTACGGCGACGGGCGAGGCGGTCGACGTCTCGCTGCTCGGCTACGACGTGCCGCCGTACCTCCGGGGGTTCGTCCCGATTTTCGTCCTGATGGCCATCGGGGAGTTCGGGGACAAGACCCAGCTCGTCACGATCGGGCTGGCGATCGAGTACGGGGCCCGGCCCGCGATCTGGGCCGGCGAGATGCTCGCGATCGTCCCCGTGAGCGCGGCCAACGCGTACTTCTTCCACCGGTTCTCCCACCGCTTCGACGCCAGGCTGGCCCACTTCGCCGGTGCGGGACTGTTCCTCTTCTTCGGGCTCGACACGCTGTTACAGCTCCTGACGGGGTTCTCAGTCTGGGAGACGATCGTCGAGGGAATCTCGACGGTCATCCTCGGGCTCGGCTGACCGCTCCGGGACGAGACGATCGCCGTCGGCTCCGGAAACGCGACGGTCCTCTCGACCGAACGAAACCAAAGTTGGTATGACCGCCTCGGTTCCTCCGTTAGAGCAAGATGGTACAGACGAGCGTTATCGGTTGTGGCAACATGGGGAGTGCCCTGATAAAGGGCCTCCATCGATCGGGGAATCACACGGTGACCGCGTGTGACCTCGATCCCGACGCACTCGAGTCGGTCGCCGACTACGTCGATCACACGACTTCGGAGGTCTCCGAAGCGGTGACCGACGCCGACGTCGTCGTCGTTGCCGTGAAGCCGGACATCGTGGGCGCGGTGCTTTCGGATCTCGATCTCTCGCCGGACCAGACGCTGCTCTCTATCGCCGCGGGCGTCCCGACCGACTACGTCGAGGCCCGGACCGACGCGAACGTCGTCCGGATCATGCCGAACCTCGCCGCCGAGACGGGCGATATGGCCGCGGCCGTCACCGGTGACGACATCCCCGGCGAGGTGCGGCAGCTGCTCGACGACGTCGGCGAGTTCGCCGAAATCGACGAGGGACAGATGGACATCGCGACCGCCGTCAACGGGAGCGGCCCCGCGTTCGTCTTCTATCTCATTCAGGCCATGGCCGAGGCCGGCGTCGAAGGCGGTCTCGAGGAGTCGGACGCGGAGACGCTGGCCGCCCAGACGTTCAAGGGCGCGGCCGAGACCGTCCTCCGGTCGGACCGCAGCACCGAGGAACTGATCGACGCCGTCTGCTCACCCAACGGGACGACCATCGAGGGCATGGAGGTCCTGTGGGACAGCGACGCCGACGCGGACGTCACCGCGGCGGTCCGGGCGGCCGAAGAACGATCCGCGGAACTGGCCGCCGAGTTCGGCGATGAGAACGATGCGTGAGGAACTCGAGGAGTCGGGCGTCGAGGAAGCACGACGGCTGGCGGCCGACGCCGACCGGGTGATCGTCAAGGCCGGGACCAACTCCCTGACCGACGAGGACTCGAATCTCGACGACGGGAAACTCGACAAGCTCGTCGACGACCTCGAGGACCTCCTGAAGCGGGACAAAGAAGTCATTCTCGTCTCCTCGGGCTCGATCGGGGCCGGGACGGGTCGAATCGAACAGTCGAGCGGCACCGTCGAGGAGTCCCAGGCCCTCTCGACCGTCGGCCAGAGCCTCCTCATGCACCGCTACACGGAGAGCTTCGACCGCTACGGCCGAAAGGTCGCACAACTGCTCTTGACCCAGCACGACCTCGAGAACCCCGAACGCTTCACGAACCTGCGGAATACGATCGAGACGCTGCTCGATTGGGGCGTCGTCCCGATCATCAACGAGAACGACGCCGTCGCGACCGAGGAGATCCGAATCGGCGACAACGACATGCTCTCGGCGGCGACGACGATGGGCGTCGACGCCGATCTGTTAGTGACGCTGACCGACGTCGGCGGCGTCTACACCGGCAACCCGAAGGAAGACGACGACGCCGAGCGCATCGACGCCGTCGGCACCAACTACGACGACGTTCAAGGGATCATCAGCGAGACCACGTCCGACGGCTTCGGCGGCATCAAGACCAAGGTCGAGGGGGCACGCGACGTCAGCGAACACGGCGTCCCGGCGGTCATCGCGAAGTCGACCGCGCCCGACGTCCTCGAGAAGATCGCTACTGCCAAGCCCGTGGGTACCATATTCGTTCCCATCAACGGTGTGAGCGATGACTGAAACCGACATCGAAGCCGACGTCGCGGAGGCACAGGGCGCGGCCCTCGAGCTGGCGAAACTGTCCGACGAGGAGCGGAAGACAACGCTGTACGAGATCGCCGACGCCATCGAGGCCCGAACCGACGAAATCCTCGCCGAAAACGAGAAAGACGTCGAAGAGGGCGAGCGGCTGCTCGAGGAAGGCGAGTACACGCAGGCGCTGGTCGACCGACTGAAGCTCTCGGAGTCGAAAATCGAGAGCATCGCCGACATGGTCCGCAGCGTCGCCGAGCAAGACGACCCCCTCGGGAAGACCCTCTCAGCGCGGGAACTCGACGACGACCTCGAGCTGTACAAGGTCGCAGTCCCGATCGGCGTCGTCGGCACCGTCTTCGAGTCCCGGCCCGACGCGCTCGTCCAGATCGCGTCACTGGCCCTGAAATCGGGCAACGCCGTGATCCTCAAGGGCGGCAGCGAGGCGCTGCACTCCAACCGGATCCTCTTCGAGACCATCGAGGAGGCCGCGGCCGACGCCGGGATCCCCGACGGCTGGGCCCAGCACATCGAGGCCCGCGAGGACGTCGATCGGCTACTCGAGATGGACGATTCGATCGACCTCCTGATGCCACGGGGCAGCTCCGCGTTCGTCAGCTACATCCAGGACAACACGAGCATTCCCGTGCTGGGCCACACGGAGGGGATCTGTCACGTCTACGTCGACGACGCGGCCGACCTCTCGATGGCCGAAGACATCGCCTACGACGCCAAGGTCCAGTACCCCGCCGTCTGTAACGCCGTCGAGACCCTGCTGGTCCACGAAGACGTCGCCGCGGAGTTCCTGCCGGCGATCGCCGACCGCTACGAAACCGCCGACGTCGAGATCCGCGGCGACGAGGCCACGCGCGAGATCGTCGACGTCGCGGCCGCGACCGAAGACGACTGGAACACCGAGTACGGCGACCTGATCGTCTCGATCAGGGTCGTCGACTCGCTCGAGGCCGCGATCGACCACGTTACGACCCACGGTTCGAAACACACCGAGTCGATCGTCACCGAGGACGACGAGCGCGCGCGGACGTTCATGCGCAGCATCGACTCGGCGAGTGTCTTCCACAACGCCTCGACCCGCTTCGCCGACGGCTACCGATTCGGGCTCGGTGCCGAGGTCGGCATCAGCACCGGCAAGATCCACGCCCGCGGTCCCGTCGGGCTCGAGGGGCTGACCACCTACAAGTACCACCTCGAGGGCGACGGCCAGCTCGTCGCGACCTACGCCGGCGAGGACGCGAAGCCGTACACCCACGAAGAACTCGACGCCGAGTGGTCGCCCGGCCGGCTCTCGGACGAGTAACGCCTCGGGAGACCTTTTTACTCGCGCGTGAGCGCGACCCGATAGCCGTCGTCCACTCGCTCGGCGAGCCCCAGCAGTACCGCCCACTCGAGGAGCCGCTCGGTCCGCTCCGGATCGACTCGAGGGCGGCCGGACCGCCGCCGATCGGCGCTCGAGCCATCCTCGCGGAGCCGTTCGACGACCTCGGCGACGGTCAGCGGCTCGTCGGCGTCCCGTCGAGCCTGCGAGTCGGGGCTCGTGGAACCGCGTTCCACGGCGTCCTCGAGCGCGGTACACACCGCGTCGGCGCCGTCGACGCGTGCCCGGAACGATCGGCCGAGCCGCCCGCGCTCGAGTACCGCCGGCTCGGCCGCGTCCCCGCTCGAACCCGTCTCACGGCGGCGAAAACTCCCCGACTCTTCGACCGCGAGTTCGAGCGCACGCAGGAAGGTGAGCCACGTCGCGGCTTCCTCGCGGTCCTCGAGGGGCGTCTCCTCGACGAGGTGGGCACAGCAGTCGTCGACGTCGTCGACCGCCGCGGGGAGGGCGCGGTAGACAGTTTCGAGGGTCTCGAAGTCGGCGGGCGGCTCGGGGACCGGCTTGAACCGCACGGCTACAGGTCGAAGGAGTCGACGAGCAGGTCCTCGTCGGTCTCGCCGTGGACGTAGGTGGGCCCGCCGATCACGTCGATCGTCACCGTCGCGGGCGCGAAGAGATCCGACGGCACCTCTTCGAAGTCCCAGTCGAGGTCGTCGAAGACCTCGCCGAAGGGACGGCCGTGGTCCTCCGCGGCCGTCGAGGGCACCGAGTCGAAGACGTCGGCGTCCTCGCGGACGGTGAGGTGGGCGCGGCCGCCGTAGGCGATGGCGTCGTTCGTGCGCGCGATGGCCGTGCGCTCGTCGCCCGCGACGGGCGCGACGGGCGCGCGCCCGGTCGCGGAGACGATATCAAGCGGGTCGTAGCCCAGTTCCGAGAGCCGGAAGGTCGCCAGTTCGGCCGCGCGGGCGGCGTTGGTGATCGAGCCGACGAGGCTCGCGGTCGGGTAGGCAAGCAGGAAGACGCTGCTCGTCTCGACCTCCGCGAGGTCGGCGACCTGGTCGGCCGCGGCCGCGGTCGGCTCCTGTTCGGTCTCGAGGGCCAGTGCCGTCAGATCGAAGGCGTCGGTGTAGCCGATCCGGCGGAACTCCTCCTCGCGGGCGACCAGCGCCCGGGCCGGACCGCTGCCCAGCCCCTCGAAGTCCTCGGTCGTCAGCTCCCAGCCGGCCTTCTGCGAGCAGAGCAGCGCGAGCGCCGGCTGGTCGGTCGAGAGTTCGACGTAGGGGATCGACGCGTCCCCGAGTTCGCCGAGTTCGTAGCTCGGCGTCGCCATCCCGGCGGTCTGGATCTCGGTCAGCAAGAGGCCGGCCTCGATACCGCCGTCGAATTCCAGGCCGAAGTCCAGGACGGTCGATTCGTTCTCGAGGTCGTAGCCTCCGATGTTCAACTCCTCGGCGTAGTCGAGGGCCTCGTCGACCAGCTCGATCGCCATGCGATTGAGACTTTCCATGGGGCGGGATTCAGCCTCCGGGGTAAAACCGTTTGTCCGTTCGTGTCCGACCAGTGGCTGACGGCTGTCAGATCGGTGCCGGGTGTTCCGCCTCGAGAACCTACCGTCGACCGGGTCGTCGATCGCTCACTCCTCCCGGCTTCGGGCCGGTCGGCCGAGGTGGTCCTCGACGACCGCGACCTTCTCCGCGGCGTCGACCTCACGAGTGCGCTTGTCGTCGATCTTCAGGACGGTACTCACGCGGTCGGCGTCGACCGCGTCGTGAGCCGCCTGCGCGGCCGCGAAGAGTTCGTCGGTACTCTCGGCCTCGATCACCGTCCCCATCGGATTCGTCTCGTAGCTCACGTCGAAGTCCTCGAGGGCGTCGACCGCCTTCGCGACCTCGCCGGCCATGCTGTCCTCGATCACCGGTGCGACGCTCAAGAGCGCGACTACCGTCATGGGCGGCGGTGATGATCGGGAGTACCCTAAAGCCGTGCCATGCGGCCGGCTTCGCCGCTGATCGCCCGCTCGAGCATCGGTTCGATCGCGGACGCTCGTCGGTTCGGCCGGTCGCGGCGCTGGGGAGTGAGCGTCGCCGGAAAAACGATCAGGACGGGACGTGTGACCTCAGTTCGTCGTCGGGGTTCGAGGCGTCTCCGCAGGTGGGTAGATGATGACGTCGCCGTTCGCGTAGACGTACACCTCGTGTTCGAGGGCGGTGAAGGCGATGTGGCCGCCGGTACGTTCGGTGCCGTCGGCCTTCGTGCCGAAGATTCGATCGAGTGCGTCCGGGTCGACGCTGTCGTAGAGGGAGAACTCCCCCTGGGAGACGTCGGTCTCCGCGATCGACGCGAGCGCGTGGACGATCGTCGTCGTGATCGTCGCGGTACCGTCGGGATCGTGGTGGAAGACGTACCGATCGTTGGGCTGGTCGTACTGGAGATCGTCCGTGCCCGCTGCGGGTGAGATTTCTGTCTGCATTGCTATATCTGATCGTTCAATCGTGTATTAGACTGTAGTTACTCATAGTATAAAAGCCACTCGCAGGCGACAATAGTACTCATACGTGAAATACGTCCGCGGATTAGTAATTGAATGAAAATACGCTGGCATCCGTCTATCACGGTCGTTCACGACCGCTCGAGCGGGGGTAAGCACCGGTTCCCGTCCGCTGTCTCGGGGCAAATTCGAACTTTGCCCGCGAAAGCGCCGGTTAGGCTCGTCGATCTCCGCCGGTGGACTGGCGTCGAACGCCGATCGCGACCGTCTCGCTCGAGCGCGGCGATCCGTCCGCGCGTTCGCGACGCCTGCCGGCCATCGGCTCCCGACCCGTCGCCGGTACGATGCCCATCAATATCCATGCCCGCTTGCCACGTCCGTCCGCGTCCTTATCCACACGGGCGTCCAATCGTTCCCATGGCTTCCGACACAACCGAGCGGCGTTCGGACCTGGAGACACTTATCGACGACCTCCCTGCGGCCGTCGACGACGCGGCGGTCACGCGAATGCGCGTCGTCGCACACGCCCTCGACGAGGGGGTGCCGGTTCCGGGAACGGACTTCAGGATCGGTCTCGACCCGATCGTCGGCATCCTCCCGGGCGCGGGCGACACCGTCGCGGGGGCCGTCTCGCTGTATCTCGTCGCCGAGGCCGCACGGCTCGGCGTCTCGCTATCGACGCTGGTGCGCATGATCGCGAACGTCGGCGTCGACACCGTCATCGGCTCCGTTCCCGTCCTCGGCGTCGCCTTCGACGCCGTCTGGAAGGCCAACAAATGGAACCTGAAACTGGCCCTGCAGGACCTCGCCGCCGAGGGCGGTGAGACTGACACCGGGCCCGACGTCGTGACGATCGACTAGCTGGCCGCCGCCGAAGCCGTCGCCCACGAACGGTCGCTACGACTCTCCGTGTGCCGATCCGTCGGAGCCGCGCCGACTCGAGGAGGTGTTCCGAACTCACCGCACCCGCACGATTGCGTATCGCGGCCGCTCGAGGCGTCGGCTTCGGAGAAGTGCGCTGGCCGGAGTTCGAACGACACGGAGACGGTTCCGCTCGCTCGCGGACTGAGACATCTCTCGTTAAGATTCAGGACGATCTCCGTCACTAACGGAGTTGAGTACGACAGAAATGCGCTGGCTGGGATTTGAACCACGCTCGAGAACCTGCTCGCTCTGCTCGCAGAACCTCGGTCTGATTCAAGCCCAGAACGATTTTCGCTGAACAGACGACTCGCTTCGCTCGTCGTCGTTGGTGTTCAGCGAAAATGCGCTGGCTGGGATTTGAACCCAGGTTGTGACCATGGCAAGGTCACGTGATACCACTACACTACCAGCGCCCGCAGCGCCTCGCTGCACTCATACCTACTGTCGGATGGATGTATAAGGGTTGCGAATCGAACCCGCATCGCCATGCTGCAGCATGGCGATTCTCGAGTTATCGGGCCGACAGTTCCGCCCCAAAGGCGGCAACATGGGCCGGGTCGGACGTCGGTCGATCGTGACTAGTCGTCACACGCGAGTGTGTGTCCGTTCGGCACGAATTCGTCGGTGTGAGCCGTTGACAGCCGGGATCGAATCCGCTATTCTTTTAAGACCCTCTCCGCAATACATCGCTACAGTCTAGTGACGCGGCGCCGAAGCGTTTCGGCATGACCGTCAGCATACTCGTGCCGTCGTCGCTCAGCCGGGAAGCCGAGGACAAACGCGAGGCTACTCGCAAACTCGGATACGTCGCCCGCGCGGCGACGGTCTTCCGGGCCGACCGCCTGCTCGTCTATCCCGACCGGGACGGCGAGACGGGGCGGTTCGACGGCGGGTTCGTGGAAACCGTCTTGCGGTACGCCGCGACGCCCCCCTACCTCCGCAACGAGGCGTGGGGGATGCGGGACGAACTGGAGTATGCGGGCGTCTTGCCACCGCTCCGCGCGGTGTCACAGACCGGCTCCGAATCGAACGGTTCGGGGTCGTCAAGACAAGGGATCGTGACCGAGGTCGGACCTGAAGGGCGCGTCCGGGTCAATTGCGGACTGCAACACCCGATCTCCCTCAACGTACCGCCGAAAATGGCGGTCGAGGAGGGGGAGCGCGTGACCGTCAGGATCTCTTCGCGACGACCGGTCCGGGCGAAACTCGAAGACGTTCCCCTTCCGGGGCTCGCCGTCGAGCGGACGGACCTTTCGACAGCACTCGGCCGTGAGGACGCCGGCGTCCGTATCGCCGCCTCCCGATTCGGTGAAGAACTCACCGTCGGGCGGCTCGAGACGCTGGCCGGACGCATCGAGGGCGATGGGATGACCGTCGCGTTCGGTGCGCCCGAACGAGGGCTGCCGGATATCCTCGAAATCGAGGCATCCGCCGTCGGGGCCCCGAAGGACGCGGCCGCCGGCGAGGATGACGGAGTCGAACCCACAGCCGATCCGGGGTTCGACCTCTGGCTAAACACGGTTCCGGATCAGGGAAGCGAGGTCGTGCGAACGGAGGAGGCTCTGTTCGCTACCCTCGCGTCCCTCTCACTGCGAGAGTGAAAGCATGCCACAAGCAAATACACCACGCAAAGGCTCACTCGGGTTCGGCCCACGAAAGCGTGCGACCAGCGAGGTCCCGCGTTTCAATTCGTGGCCGGACACTGACGGACAGCCGACGCTGCAGGGCTTCGCGGGCTACAAGGCCGGCATGACCCACGTCGTCATGGTCGACGATAAAGCGAATTCGCCGACCGAAGGGATGGAAGAGACCGTCCCCGTGACGATCGTGGAGACGCCGCCGATGCGCGCGGTCGCGCTGCGAGCGTACGAAGACACACCGTACGGGAAGAAGCCGATTACCGAGGTCTGGACCGACGAGTTCGTTCCGGAACTCGATCGGGTTCTCGACATTCCCGGTGACGATTACGACGTCGACGCCGCCGAAGACGAGCTTCGGGGCCTCCTTTCGGAGGGACGCGTCGACGACGTCCGCGTCATCACGCATACGGTGCCCACCGAGATTCCCTCGGTACCGAAGAAGAAACCCGACGTGATGGAAACCCGCGTCGGCGGCGGCTCCGTCGAGGAGCGCGTCGACTTCGCCCTCGAGACCGTCGCCGACGGCGGCGAACACGTCATGAACGACGTGTTCCGCGCCGGCGAGTACGTCGACGCGAGCGGCGTCACGAAAGGGAAAGGGACTCAGGGTCCCGTCAAGCGATGGGGCGTCCAGAAACGCAAGGGCAAACACGCCCGGCAGGGCTGGCGTCGCCGCATCGGCAACCTCGGCCCCTGGAACCCCTCCCGCGTCCGCTCGACGGTCCCCCAGCAGGGCCAGACCGGCTACCACCAGCGGACGGAACTGAACAAGCGCCTCGTCGACATCGGCGAGGGCGCTGACGCGACGGTCGACGGCGGCTTCGTTAACTACGGCGAGGTCGACGGCCCGCACGCGTTGATCAAGGGCTCGCTCCCCGGGCCACAGCAGCGTCTCGTACGCTTCCGCCCGGCGATCCGACCCGGAGACCAGCCGCGCCTCGATCCCGAGGTCCGGTACGTCTCCACCGCATCCAACCAGGGATAACACATGGACGCAACAGTACGAAACCTGGACGGCTCGGACGCGGACACGATCGAGCTCCCGGCGGTCTTCGAGACCCAGTACCGCCCGGACCTGATCGCTCGTGCCGTTCGCGCCGCGCAGGCAAACCGAAAACAGGACTACGGTTCCGACGAGTTCGCCGGCCTCCGAACGCCGGCCGAATCGTTCGGTAGCGGCCGCGGGATGGCCCACGTCCCACGACAGGAGGGTCGCGCTCGCCGCGTTCCCCAGGCCGTCAAGGGACGCAAGGCCCACCCGCCGAAAGCCGAGAAGGACCAGTCCGAATCGATCAACACGAAAGCAAAGAAACTGGCCGTCCGCAGCGCCATCGCTGCGACGACCGACGCCGAACTCGTCGCCGAGCGCGGCCACGAGTTCGACGAAGACGCCGAGATCCCCGTCGTCGTCGACGACGAGTTCGAGGACCTCCAGAAGACCCGCGAGGTCGTCGACTTCCTCGAGGCAGCCGGCCTCGCGGACGACATCGAACGCGCCGACGAGGGACGCAGCGTCCGCTCCGGTCAGGGGAAAGCCCGTGGCCGCAAGTACAAGACGCCGACGTCGATCCTCTTTGTCACCGCCAGCGAGACCGGCCCGTCCCGAGCGGCCCGGAACCTCGCCGGTGCCGACGTGACGACGGCCGCCGAGGTCAACGCGGAGGATCTCGCACCCGGCGCCCAGCCCGGACGGCTCACCGTCTGGACCGAAAGCGCGCTCGAGGAGGTGGCCGAGCGATGAGTTCGGCCATCGAACACCCGCTGGTCACGGAGAAGGCGATGAACGACATGGACTTCGAGAACAAGCTCCAGTTCGTCGTCAATCCGGACGCGACCAAGCCCGAGATTCGGGACGAGGTCGAGGAGCGGTTCGAAATCTCCGTCGAGAACATCAACACGCAGGTAACGATGAACGGCAAAAAGAAGGCGATCGTCCGCCTCTCCGAGGAAGACGACGCTCAGGAAGTCGCTTCGCGAATCGGGGTGTTCTGAACATGGGACGACGCATTCAGGGCCAACGACGCGGCCGCGGGACCTCGACGTTCCGTGCCCCGTCCCACCGATACAAGGCGAAGCTCGACCACAAGAAAGAGGAAGACGACGACATCGTGCGCGGGACGGTCGTGGACATCGAACACGACCCGGCCCGATCCGCACCGGTCGCCGCCGTCGAGTTCGAAGACGGCGACCAGCGACTGATCCTCGCCCCCGAGGGCGTTTCGGTCGGCGAGGAACTGCAGGTCGGCGTCTCCGCCGAGATCAAGCCCGGCAACACGCTGCCGCTGGCCGAGATCCCGGAGGGCGTTCCGGTCTGTAACGTCGAGTCCAACCCCGGCGATGGCGGCCGATTCGCCCGCGCCTCGGGGACCAACGCCGACCTGATCACCCACGACCGGTCGGCGGCGGTCATTCAGCTTCCCAGCGGCGAGGTCAAGCGCCTCGATCCGCAGTGTCGTGCCACCATCGGCGTCGTCGCCGGTGGCGGCCGCACGGAGAAGCCGATGGTCAAGGCAGGCAACAAGTACCACAAGATGAAGGCCCGGGGCACGAAGTGGCCCCGTGTCCGCGGTGTCGCGATGAACGCCGTCGACCACCCGTTCGGTGGCGGCGGCCGACAGCATCCCGGCCAACCCAAGTCCGTCTCTCGGGACGCCCCGCCGGGACGGAAGGTCGGTGACATCGCATCCCGAAGCACCGGTCGAGGTGGCAACAAATGAGTCAGGAGTACCGAACCGGCCGCGAAGGTGAGTTCACCTACCGCGGTCACACGCTCGAGGAGCTGCAGTCGATGGAGCTCGACGAGGTCGTGGAACTGCTCCCCGCACGACAGCGGCGAAGTATCGAACGCGGTCTCTCCGTCGAAAAGGAGAAACTGCTCGAGGAGGCCCGCGAAGCGGGCGAAGAGGAAACGGCGAACAACCCGATCCGAACGCATCTCCGGGACATGCCGATCCTGCCCGAGTTCGTCGGGCTGACCTTCGAGGTCTACAACGGACAGGCCTTCGAGCGCGTTCGCGTCGAACCCGAAATGATCGGCCACTACCTCGGCGAGTTCCAGCTGACACGGACCTCCGTCGAACACGGTCAGGCCGGCATCGGCGCGACCCGATCGTCGAAGTTCGTCCCACTGAAGTGATTATCGTATGGGAATCAACTACTCAGTCGACGCGGATCCCGACGCCACGGCGAAAGCCATGCTTCGGGAGCGTCATATGAGCCACAAGCACAGCAAGGAGGTCGCACGCGAGATCAAGGGCAAGACCGTCGGCGAGGCCCAAGCGTACCTCCGTGACGTAATCGACGAGAAGCAGTCGGTCCCGTTCAAGTCCCACAACGCCGGCGCGGGGCATCGCTCCGACGTCGATGGCTGGGACGCCGGCAAGTACCCCGAGAAGGTCTCGGGGGAGTTCCTCGACCTGCTCGAGAACGTCGAGGCCAACGCGGACCATCAGGGCTTCGACGGCGAGTCCATGGAGATCGTCCACGTCGCCGCCCACAAGATCGGCGAGTCCGTGGGCCGCAAGCCCCGCGCGATGGGGCGTGCGTCTTCGTGGAACACGCCGGAGGTCGACGTCGAGATCGTCGTCGAAGAACAGGAGACAGACGAGGAGGACGATAGCTAATGGCTGACGAACATCAATTCATCGAGAACGGCCTGCAGCGGTCCCAGATCGACGAGTTCTTCCAGGAAGAACTCGGCCGTGCGGGCTACGGTGGTATGGACGTCGCCAAGACGCCGATGGGAACCCAGATCGTCCTCAAGGCCGAAAAGCCCGGGATGGTCATCGGCAAGGGCGGCGAGAACATCCGGAAGGTCACGACGACCCTCGAGGAGCGGTTCAACCTCGAGGACCCCCAGATCGACGTGCAGGAGGTCGAAGAACCCGACCTGAACGCACGGATCGTCGCGGACCGACTGGCCAACGCACTCGAGCGTGGCTGGTACTTCCGGAAGGCCGGTCACACGACGATCGACCGGATCATGGAAGCCGGCGCGCTCGGTGCCGAGATCGTCCTGTCGGGGAAGGTCACGGGCGCTCGATCGCGCGTCGAGAAGTTCAACCGCGGCTACATCAAGCACAACGGCGAGCCCGCCGAGACGGTCGTCGACCACGGCCAGGGCGTCGCGGTCATGAAACTCGGCACCATCGGTGTCGACGTCAAGATCATCCCGCCGGGCGCGGAGCTGCCCGACGACTTCGAGGTCAACGAAGACATGGACCCCGAAGAGATCGTCCCCGACGCCGTCGAGGTCAACGAGGAAGGCGGCGTCGAGGAACTCCTCGAGGGCGAACCCGAGGAGGCCGAGGCCGCCGAGGCCGAGGCTGACGCTGCGGACGCCGACGAGGCCGACGCCGAGGCCGACCTCGACGAAGACGTCGTCGAGGAGGTCATCGAGGAAGAGGTCGACGGCGACGAGGAGTTCGACGAGGTCGAAGTCCCCGGCGGCGACGAGGACGTCGAGGAAGACCTCGAGGAACTCGAGGAAGACGTCGAAGCCGAGGCCGAGGAACTCGTCGAGGAGATGGAAGAGGCCGACGACGACGCGGACGAGGGAGGTGACGCCTGATGGCGATCCTCCACGTCGAAGAGATCCGCGACATGACGCCCGCCGAGCGGGCGGAAGAACTCGAGGAACTCGAGACCGAACTGCTGAACCAGAAGTCCGTCCTCGCCGCCGGTGGGGCCCCGGAGAACCCGGGCCGCATCGGCGAGCTGGGTCGCACCATCGCGCGGATCAAGACGATCCAGCGCGAGGAAGGCGACGTAGCGGACGAAGCGACCGACGAATAACCACACACCAATGGCACTAACACCCGAAACACTGCCGCGACACGAACTCAACGGGCTCCCCGTCCGAGTCGTCGAGAGCGACGACTCCTCGCGGGTGGGCATAGAGGGACGCGTCGTCATCGAGACGACCAAGACCCTCTCCGTAGAGATCCGTGACAGCGGCGAGTCTCGGGTGGTGATGGTGCCGAAATCGGGCTCGACGTTCGAGTTCGCGATCACAGATGACGCCGCCGACCTCACGAAGGGGTCGGGGACTGCGTCCAAACTGGCCGACACTCAACCTGCAGCGGGGGACGATTGCGCCGCTGCTGTAGATAGCGCCGGCGAGGATGTAGCCTACGTTACGGTCGATGGATCGCGCTTGCTCTCACGACCCGCCCGACGCACGGAAACGAATGGTGACTCACCATGGCAATAGGACTAGACGTTGACACCCCTCCGGAACCAGAGAACCCGGAGGAATACGACTACGAGAAGTGTCCGTTCTACGGCGAACTCTCCGTTCGAGGGCAGATCCTCGAGGGGACGGTCGTCTCGACGGACATGGACAAGACCGTAGTCGTCGAGCGAGAGTACGATGTGGCGGTCCCGAAGTACGACCGACACATGAAACGACGCTCGCGCATCCCGGCACACGTACCGGGCGTGCTCGAGCCGCTCTCGGTCGGTGACACGGTCAAGATCGCAGAGACCCGACCACTGTCGAAGACGAAATCGCACGTGGTCGTCGAAGTAACCGAGGAAGCGACCGCCGAGGACCTCGCGGAGCTGACCAGCCAGGCCGAGCCTGAGCCGGCGCTTTCCGACGAGGACCTCGCCGCCGCAGAAGAGGGTGATCAGTGATGGAGGCGATGAAGGCCGACGTCACGCAGGGCCTGAAGAAGGGCTCGCTGGTCACGTGTGCCGACAACACCGGCGCGCGTGAGCTGAAGGTCATCAGCGTCGCGGGCTACCACGGCACCAAGAACCGCCAGCCGAAGGCGGGGATCGGTGACAAAGTGACCGTCTCGGTCACCAAGGGTACCCCGGAGATGCGCCGCCAGGTCCTCGAGGCCGTCGTCGTCCGCCAGCGGAAGTCGATCCGCCGGCCCGACGGCACCCGACTGAAGTTCGAGGACAACGCGGCGGTCATCATCGACGAGAACGAAGAGCCCCGTGGTACGGAGATCAAGGGGCCGATCGCCCGCGAAGTCGCGGAACGCTTCGGAGCAATCGCCAGCACGGCGACGATGATCGTATAGATATGACCGAGCAACCACACAAACAGCGAACGCAGACGGAACGCGCGCCGCTGCACAAGCGACAGAAGCAGCTGCACGCGACGCTGTCCGACGACCTCCGCGAGGAGTACGACACCCGTCGAACCCGCGTCAACGCGGGCGACACGGTCGAGGTCATGCGCGGCGACCACGCCGGCGACGAAGGCGAGGTCATCCGCGCGATCCTCGAGGACGGAACGATTCACGTCGAGGACGTGACCGTCGAGACGGCCGACGGCGAGGAAGTGCCGCGGCCGCTTGACCCGTCGAACGTCCGGATCACGGACCTCGACCTCGAGGACGAGCGTCGCGAGGCGCGTCTCGAAGGTGATAGCGAATGACGAAACACCAGAAACGACTATCGGTACCGAAGTCCTGGCCGGTCGAGCGAAAGACCGAGACCTTCACGGTCAAGGCCGACGCCGGTCCCCACGGTGAAGACGGCGTGCCGCTCGTCGTCCTCCTGCGGGACGTCCTCGGCTACGTGGACTCGCGGAAGGAAGCACGGTACGCCCTGAGCGAGGACGCGATCCTCATCAACGGCGACGCGATCAACGACGAACAGCGCCCGATCGGCATGTTCGACATCGTCGCGTTCCCCGGTCGCGGGGAGTACTACCGCGTCTTCCCCGACGAGGGCGGTCGGCTCGCGCTGACCGAGATCGACGAGGAGTCGGCCCAGAGCCGCCTCGGCAAGATCGAGGGCAAACAGCAGGTTCCCGGCGGCGACACGCAGCTCACGCTGCACGACGGGACCAACGTCCTCGTCGACGACGACGAGTACCAGGCAAACGACTCGATCGTCATCGACAACGACGACAAATCGATCGTCGCCCATTTCCCCTACGAGGAGGGGGCGCTCGTGACGGCCGTCCGTGGCAACCACGGTGGCAAGATCGGCGAGGTCGACGCGATCGACGTCACGCCGGGCAGCGGCTCGAACCGCGTCGGCGTCTCGACGGACGACGGCGGCTTCGAGACCGTCGAGGAGTACGTCGTCGTGATCGACGAGAACTTCACGGGTGATGACGAATGAGCGAAGCCGAAGCCGACTTCCACGAGATGCGCGAACCGCGCGTCGAGAAGGTCGTCGTCCACATGGGCGTCGGTCAAGGTGGTCGCGAACTCGGGAAAGCCGAAGACATCATCGAGGAGATCACGGAGCAGGAAAGCGTCCGGACCCAGGCGAAAAAGACCGAACCCGACTTCGGCATTCGCCAGGGCGATCCGATCGGCACGAAGGTCACCCTTCGTGACGACGACGCCTACGAGTTCCTCGAGAAGGCGCTGCCGCTGACGGAACTCTCCCCGGCCCAGTTCGACGACACGGGTAACTTCAGCTTCGGTGTCGAGGAACATACCGACTTCCCGAGCCAGGAGTACGACCCGAACGTCGGGATTTTCGGGCTGGACGTCACCGTCAACCTGGTGCGTCCGGGCTACCGGATCGCCAAGCGCGACAAGGCCACCCGGTCGATCCCGTCGAAGCACCGACTGACCCCCGAGGACGCGCTCGCGTTCATCAGGGCGAACTTCGACGTCAGCGTGGAGGCAGACGATGAGTGAAAGCGAAACAGAAGCGGACGACGACCGCACGGGCGAGCACGCCGCAAAGCGGACGGGACAGATCGAGTCCTGTCAGCGCTGTGGTCGCGAGCAAGGACTCGTCGGCAAGTACGACATCAATCTCTGCCGACAGTGCTTCCGCGAGATCGCCCGCGAGATGGGATTCAAGAAGTATCGATAACATGACCGGAAACGATCCACTCAGCAACGCGCTCTCGGGACTCGACAACGCCGAGAGTGTGGGTCATCTCACCCACGAGGTAACGCCCGCCTCGAACGAGATCGGCAGCGTACTCGAGGTCTTCTACGACCGCGGGTACATCGACGGCTTCGAGTACGTCGACGACGGCAAAGCCGGTCAGTTCGAGGTCGAACTGAAAGGAGCGATCAACGAGTGCGGCCCTATCAAGCCCCGCTACGCCGTTGGCGCTGAAGACTTCGAGAAGTGGGAGAAGCGCTATCTCCCGGCTCGAGACTTCGGTGCGCTCGTCGTCACGACGAGCAGTGGCATCATGAGCCACTACGAGGCACGCGAGCAGGGTATTGGGGGCCAGGTGATCGCATACGTCTACTAACCATGCGAGTTGAACTGGAAATCCCCGAAAACGTAACCGTCGAGGTCGATCGGTTCGACGTGACCGTCGAAGGTCCGGAAGGTGCCGTTTCGCGGCGCCTCTGGTACCCCGACGTGACCGTCGAGACAGACGACGACCAGGTGGTCATCGAAAGCGGCGTCGAGGACGCGAAGACGAACTCGACCGTCGGCACCTTCGAGAGCCACATCACCAACGCCTTCCACGGCGTGACCGAGGGCTGGGAGTACGAGATGGAGGTCTTCTACTCTCACTTCCCGATGCAGGTCCGCGTGGAGGGCGAGGAGGTCGTCATCGAGAACTTCCTCGGCGAAAAGGCACCGCGACGAACGACTATCCACGGTGAGACGGAGGTTACCGTCGACGACGAGCAGCTCGTCCTGTCCGGCCCCAGCAAGGAAGACGTTGGACAGACGGCGGCCGACATCGAGCAGCTGACGAAGGTCAGCGGCAAGGACACCCGTATCTTCCAGGACGGGGTCTACATCACCAACAAACCCGCCAAGGGAGGTGCCTGATAGATGGCAGACGACGAACCCCAGGAACTCGAGGACATCAGCGGCGTCGGCGCGAGCAAGGCAGACGCACTACGCGACGCCGGCTTCGAGTCCATTCAGGACGTCAAGGAAGCCGATCAGGACGACCTCGCCGAGGCCGACGGCGTCGGCAACGCGCTTGCGGCCCGTATCAAGGCCGACGTCGGTGACCTCGAGGTCACCGAGGAGACCGAGGCCGAGATCGAAGACGAAGGCGCCGAAGAGGAAGAGCCGGACGAAGACGTCGAAACCGAACTGCAGCCCCGCGGGCTGACCGAGAAGACGCCCGATCTCTCCGAGGAGGAGGAGCGACTCCTCAACCGACGGAAAAGCGAGGGCAAGCCGCAGTTCAACCGGCAGGACTACCACAAGAAAAAGCGGACGCCGGAATCCTGGCGTCGACCCCGCGGGACGCTGTCCAAGCAGCGCCGCGGCGTCAAGGGCAAGGGCCCGAAAGTCCAGGCCGGCTACCGCACGCCGACGGAAGTCCGCGGGAAGCACCCGAGCGGCTTCGAGGAAGTCTACGTCGAGAACACGGACGACCTCGAGGGCGTCGACGGCTCCCGCGAAGCGGTCCGGATCGCCTCCTCGGTCGGCGCGCGCAAGCGCGAACGCATCGAGGAGCAAGCAGAGGAGCAGGGCGTCCGCGTCCTGAACCCGACCTACGAGGAAGTCGAGGTGGAAGCAGATGACTGATCTCTCCGCACAGAAGCGACTGGCAGCCGACGTCCTCGACGTCGGCGAAAACCGCGTCTGGCTCGACCCCGACGCCCAGGGCGACATCGCCGAAGCGATCACCCGCGACGAGATCCGCGAACTCGTCGACGAGGGACGCATTCAGGCCGACGACCCCTCGGGCAACTCCCGCGGTCGCGCCCGCGAGCGCAACGCGAAACGCGCCTACGGCCACCAGAAAGGCCAGGGCAAGCGCCGCGGCAAGAAAGGCGCACGCCAGAACGAGAAAGACGAGTGGCAGGACAAGATTCGCGCACAGCGTCGGAAGCTGCGTGAACTCCGCGACAAGGGCGAACTCTCGCCCACGCAGTACCGCGAGCTCTACAAGAAGGCTGGCGGTGGGGAGTTCCGTAGCGTCCGGTACCTGTTGAACTACATCGACGACAACTACGGTGACCAATAATGGCGACAGGACCACGATACAAAGTACCGATGCGGCGTCGCCGTGAGGTCCGGACGGACTACCACCAAAGGTTGCGCCTGCTGAAATCGGGCAAGCCCCGCCTCGTCGCTCGCAAGAGCAACAAGCATACTACGGCGCAGCTGATCACTCCCGGACCTCAGGGAGACGAGACGCTCGCAAGCGCACATTCGAGCGATCTAGAGGAGTACGGTTGGGACGCACCCACGAGCAACATTTCGGCGGCGTATCTGACCGGCCTGCTGGCCGGCCAGCGAGCCGTCGAGGCCGGGATCGAGGAGGCAGTGCTGGACATCGGCCTCAACACCGCGACGCCGGGCAACAAGGTGTTTGCGGTCCAGGAGGGGGCGATCGACGCCGGCCTCGAGATCCCGCACAACGACAGCGTACTGGCGGACTGGTCGCGCACTCGCGGCGAACACATCGCCGAGTACGCCGAGCAGCTAGACGAGCCGCTCTACAGCGGCGAGTTCGACGCGACTGACCTCCCCGAACACTTCGACGAGGTACGAGAGGAGATCCTAGAATGAGTGGAAACAACTACAACGACGGCGGATGGGAACCGGTTACCCGTCTCGGCCGAATGGTTCAGGAGGGCGACATCGAGACGATGGAGGACGCCCTCAACTCGGGCCTCCCGCTGAAGGAGCCCGAACTCGTCGATCAGCTCCTCCCCGGGCTGGAAGACGAAGTACTGGACATCAACATGGTCCAGCGGATGACCGACTCCGGGCGACGCGTGAAGTTCCGCTGTGTCGTCGCCGTCGGCAACCGCGACGGCTTCATCGGCTACGCGGAAGGCCGCGACGACCAGGTCGGTTCCGCCATCCAGAAGGCCATCGGTATCGCGAAGCTGAACATGATCCAGGTCCCCCGCGGTTCGGGTTCCTGGGAGGACCGCTCGGACCGGCCACACTCGCTGACCCGACGGACGACCGGCAAGGCCGGCTCCGTCGAAGTCGAGCTCATCCCCGCCCCCGAAGGGCTGGGGCTGGCCGCCAGCGACACCGTCCGTCACGTCCTCGAGCTGGCCGGCATCGAGAACGCCTGGACGAAGAGCCACGGCAACACGCGAACGACGGTCAACCTCGCGAAAGCGACCTACAACGCACTCGAAAACGCCTCCCAGTCGCGGCACCCGCGCCGCCGACCCAACCGTGAGGAAGCCGAGGTGAGCGAGTGATGAAGGCGATCGTTCAGGTTCGCGGCGAAGTGAACCGACAGGACGACGTCCAGGACACGCTGGAGATGCTCAACATCCACAGCGTCAACCACTGCGCGCTCGTCCCCGAGACCGACGCCTACGAGGGGATGATCGCGAAGGTCAACGACTACGTCGCCCACGGCGAACCCGACGCCGACGTCCTCGAGACGCTGCTCGCAAAGCGAGCCGAACCCCTCGAGGGCGACCAGGCAGATGTCGACGAAGCGTGGCTGGCCGACAACACCGAGTACGACGACTTCGGTGAACTGGCCGACGCGCTCCTGGCGGAGGAGACGACCCTTCGTGACGAAGGGCTGTCACCGACGCTTCGACTCCACCCACCGCGGGGGGGTCACGAGGGTATCAAGAAGCCGACCATCGAGGGCGGCCAACTCGGAAAGCATACAACGGGGCAGATTAACGACCTGCTAGAATCGATGCGATAACCATGACGAGCAAAAAACGACGCCAGCGCGGATCGCGGACCCACAGCGGCGGTTCCCACAAGAACCGACGCGGTGCGGGCCACCGCGGTGGTCGCGGCCGTGCCGGGCGCAGCAAACACGAGTTCCACAACTACGAACCGAAGGGCAAACACGGCTTCAAGCGTCCCCACGACATCCGCGAAACGGTCGCGGAGATCGACGTCCAGAAGCTAGACGAGGACGCGATCCTCTATGTCGCGGAGGACCTCGCCGAGGAGACCGACGGTGGCTACGCTCTCGACGCTCGCGATATCGTCGAGGACGGCCACGAGGTCGACAAAGTGAAAGTCCTCGGTTCAGGACAGGTTCGCAACGAACTGACCGTCACGGCTGATGCCTTCTCCGACGCGGCGGAAGAGAAGCTCGAGGCCGCTGGCGGCGAGGCCGTCCTCACGGAGCGCGCACAGGAGGACGACGCCGACGACGAACAGGACGAGGAATAACATATGGGATGGAAGGAAGCCGCTGAACCGGTCCTAACGCGGATGCCAGCAGTGCGCCGTCCGGAGGGGCACGTCCCCTTCAAGCGGAAGCTGATGTGGACGGCCGGCATCCTCATGTTGTACTTCTTCCTGACGAACGTCACGCTGCTCGGTCTGCAGTCCGGCGGGGCAAACGACCTCTTCGGCGAGTTCCGCGCGATCCTCGCGGGCTCACAGGGGTCGGTGCTGCAGGTCGGTATCGGCCCGATCGTCACCGCGAGCATCGTCTTACAGTTGCTCGGCGGGGCGAACTTGCTCGGACTCGACACCGACGATCCGCGGGACCAGGTCCTCTATCAGGGGCTCCAGAAGCTGCTGGTGGTCATGATGGTGATCCTGACCGGGCTTCCGATGGTGTTCGCCGGCGGCTTCCTGCCAGCCCAGCAAACGCTGCAGCTCGGCGGCCTCGCTCTCGAGGGAACACAGGTTCAGCTCCTGATGTTCGCCCAGATCCTCGTCGGCGGGATCCTCATCCTCTACATGGACGAGGTCGTCAGCAAGTGGGGCGTCGGGAGCGGGATCGGCCTGTTCATCATCGCCGGCGTGAGCCAGCGACTGGTCACCGGGCTCGTCCAGCCCGCACAGGGCGGGTTCCTCTTCGACTGGTATCGCATCCTGACCGGTCAGGTCGACGTCGGATCGCTCGTTTCGGCGAGCGGACTCCAGACGCTGCTGATCGGCGAGGGACAGCTCATCGCACTACTGACGACGCTGCTGATCTTCGGAATCGTCGTCTACGCGGAGTCGGTCCGCGTCGAGATTCCGCTGAGTCACGCTCGCGTCAAAGGCGCTCGCGGTCGCTTCCCCGTGAAGCTCATCTACGCGAGCGTCCTGCCGATGATCCTCGTTCGCGCTGTGCAGGCGAACGTCCAGTTCATGGGCCAGATCCTCAACCGGCAGTGGAGCGGCATGCCCGCCTGGCTCGGCACCTACTCGCAGGGCCAGCCCGACGGCGGGTTCTTCTACTACGTGTCGCCGATCTACTCGCCGCAGGACTGGATGTGGTTCACGGCGAACGTCTCCCAGGAGTGGTGGCAAGTGCTGATCCGCATCGGTATCGACGTCACGTTCATGGTCGTCGGCGGTGCGATCTTCGCCATCTTCTGGGTCGAAACGACCGACATGGGGCCCGAATCGACGGCGAAGCAGATCCAGAACTCCGGGATGCAGATCCCCGGCTTCCGACAGAACGTCGGCGTCATCGAGAAGGTCATGGAGCGGTACATTCCGCAAGTGACCGTCATCGGCGGCGCACTGGTCGGCCTGCTGGCCGTCTGGGCGAACATGCTCGGTACCATCGGTTCCGTCTCCGGGACGGGGCTGCTGCTCGCGGTCTCGATCACGTACAAGCTGTACGAGGAGATCGCCGAGGAACAGCTCATGGAGATGCACCCGATGATGCGCCAGATGTTCGGCAACGAGTAAACCGTTCGCCGTCTCCCGACGACCTGCCTTTCCTCGTTTTCACCGCCCGATAGCGACGCTCTTCTCGAGGCTCGCTGCTTCTCGTACCCGATCCGGACCGAACGAGAGGGTCGAGCCGGGTCGATTCTGCATGTGGTAGCTCTCTCTCGTCGAGACGATCCACCGCGAGCGGTGCATCGCCGAAGCGCCGTCGAGACGGCTTTCTCAGGGAATCAGCAAGCGTCAGTATAAACCGATGACCGACTCGACTGTCTCCGCGACGCAGTTGGAGTCGATTCCCGAGTGGGTGGAGGATTCCGTCGTCAGGCTGCCACGGGATTCGAGCCGAGTGACGGATAATGGGTCCGGGACGATCGAATTCGGCCTCGAGGACGGCCCCAGTAATACAACTCGGCAACGTGAAACCGCGCTCGTTTGCCGTCCGTACCGAACGTTGAGAACGGTTATCCGGCGCTCAGTCGGTCATGATTGGACCTGTGTCACCCAGTTCATCTCCCCGTGGAAAACGGTGCTGTCCGGATTCGTGGGGCTCCAGAACCAATCGGTGATGTCGAGTTTGAACGTGGCTGTGACGGTCGAGAGGTCACTCGAGCGACGCTAAAGACGATACGAAACCCACCCGATCGGCGGGAGAAAGGACGTGCCCGATCGTTGCGACGAGACGGCGCGGTTACTGAATCGAGTACCCAGCAGCGAGGGTCAGCAGGACGACCATGAACGCCGCGGTGAGCATCATGTAGGTGATCGAGCGGGGTTCGTCTTTCAGGTGCTGGAAGTAGCCGGCGATCAACGAGACCTTGATGGCCGCCAGAATCATCGTCCCGATTATTGCCATCTCGTAGGTGAAAATATCCGGGAAGTGGAAGAAAACGAACTTCCCCGTAGCCAGCAGTAGCAGTGCCACGTAAATCAGGCTGTACGTCCGAATGCTCGCCATTGGTGGTGAATGTGGGCGACGGATACTTATACCTTCCTCATATGACCCCAACGGAACGTGCCCCCGCGACGTAGCCACCGCTCGCCGTGGGCGGTACCCGGGAACTGGAAACGACACGTAGATGCACGACCAGCCCGAATCGCCGCCAATGAGTGGACGGTCGGCTTTCGTCCGCCGGTTCGGTATCGGCCTCGCGGTCGCGTTCGTCGCGCTGGCTGTGGGTGCCGGTGTCGCCGCCGCCAGCAACGTCGCCGCCGGTCTCACCGGCGGCAGCGACGTCTCCGTGCCGACGTGGCTCTACCTCGCGACCGGCGGCGGCGCGGTCGGTGCCTCGGCGCTTCTGACCATGCTCGTCACCGACCGGGAGGTCATCGGGGCGTATCACGATCGCACCCTCGAGTCACCTGCAAAGCGGCTGGAGTCGGCCGGTGGCCTGCTGCTTGGCGTCGTCGGACTCCTCGGACTGGCCGGCATTCTCGTCGTCGGCGTCCTCGGACCGAACATCGGGCTGGTCAGCGCGACGGTCCTCGTGACTTTCGCCGGCGGCCGCGCGCTGTTGACGATCGTCACGTACACGGTCGGGAACCCCTGGCCCGCGCTGAACCCTTGGCGACGAATCGCCGAGGTCCTGCCGAGCGCGGGTGAGCCCTACCCGGAGGCCTACCGTTCCTGGCCCGCCGTGATCGCCCTGCTGGCGTTCGTTTGGCTCGAGGTGGTCGCGCCGCTGACGTCGTCGCCCGTGGTGTTGACGTTCGTCATCGTCATGTACTCGCTGTTTACCCTCTCGGGCGCGGTCGTGTTCTCCCCGGAGACGTGGTTCCGTCGCGGGGATCCGCTGTCGCTGTGGTTCCGGTGTTACGGGGCCGTCGCCCCGATCCAGCGGACCGACGACGGACTCGAGTTGCGGTTTCCGGGCGCGCGCTTGAGCGAGGCCGACCTCGTGACCGACCGATCGCTCGTGGCCTTCGTGTTGGCGCTGGTCTGGGAACTGACCTACAGCGGCTTCATCGTCACGCCGGTCGGCGTCCGAACGATCGAGGCGCTGGTCGGGATCGGCCTGCCGCCGGGACTGGTCTATCTGGCGCTGTTGGCGGGCGGGTTCGTGGCCTTCTGGAAGGTCTACTGGATCGCCATCGACCGGACCCGTGAGCGGGCCGAGACGTATCTCTCACGGGAGTATCTCGGGCTCAGACTCGCCGCCCCGCTGCTTGCCATCGCGGCCGGCTACCACCTCGCACACTACGTCGGCTTCGGGCTCTCGCTGTGGCCGTCGCTGGTCGACGCCGTAGCGATGCCGCTGAACCCGCCGCCGAACCCGACGCGCTATGCCCTGCCGGGCTGGTTCGGCTACGTCGAGATCGCCGGCATCCTGCTGGGTCACGTCCTCGCAGTGTGGGTCAGCCACACCGTCTCCTTCGACCTGTTTCCCGGAAAGCTGCAGTCGATCAGGAGCCAGTACCCGCTGATCGTCGTGATGGTCTTTTTCACGATGGCGAGCCTGTATCTCGTCTCGCAGGGCTCGATGAGCCCGCCCTACGTCCCGAGTTGACGGCCCGTCCGATCGACGAGCCGTTGTGATGATCCGTCGGTCGGTGCGGGGTTCCGAACCGGCAATCACTTCTTCGCGCCGCCGTAACGACCGACCGAATGGCGACCGAACGCGCGCTCGAGCCGGAGTACGAGGTGCCGACGGACGGCCCGGAAGCGACCTGTCCGTACTGCGGGCGGCCGTTTCAGTCCGACCGCTATGCCACCTTCCACGTCGGGGTCGAACACGCCGAGGAGTGTACGGACGCGGAGCAGGAGGCCTTCGACGAGGAACGCGACGACGAGGAGTACGACCTGTTTACCTTCCATTTCAAGACCGCTATTTCGGTGTTTCTGGTCTACTTCCTGTTTACGTTCATCTACGCGCTCGTCTGGGCCGGGTAGATCGTGCCGTTTGCCGACCAGTTCGGTCTCCAGAATCTCTTTCCCCGCTGATTACACAGTACCGGTCACATGGTCGCTGGCTTCCCTCGCCCGGACGCCCTCGGAACCCTCGTCATCGTCTTCCTTCTACTCGTCTCCCTCAGCACCCCGTTTGCCCTCGGGGTGGCCGGATCCGCCGACCCCGGAACGGCCGCTGCGGACGACTCGATCGTCATCGACGACGAGTTGCCGACTGACGGCCCCTCCGTCGAGGTCGTCGTCAGGCTCACCGAGCCGACTGTTCCCGACGGTGTAAGCGACGCCGAGGCCGAACGACGGCTCGAGGCCCACGCCGAGGCAACCCAGGATCCCCTGCTCGAGTACGCCGACGACAGACGGGGGTTGGCCGTCGAAGAGCGCTTCTGGCTGACCAACGCCGTGGTCCTCGAGGTCGACACCGAACGGGTAGCGTACGAGACCTTCGACCGGTTCGACGCGGTCGAGGCGGTTCACGAGAACATCGTGGTCTCGGTCCCCGAACCCCCGGCACGCGCGAACGCGACGGCATCAGGGCCGACCGCGACGACGGCAGCGACCGCGGGCGCGTCGCGAACGACGAACGGGCTCGCGCAGGTGAACGCACCCGCTGTCTGGGACGAGTACGGTGCCCGCGGCGAGGGCGTCCGCGTCGCAGTGCTGGACACCGGCGTCGACCCGGACCACCCCGACATCGACCTCGCGACCGAGGACCCGTCGGATCCGACCTATCCCGGCGGCTGGGCGGAGTTCGACGCGACCGGCAACCGGATCCGGTCGACGCCACACGACACCGGCGATCACGGCACCCACGTCAGCGGCACGGTCGCCGGCGGGGCCGCGAGCGGGACCGCCATCGGCGTGGCCCCCGACGCCGAGTTGCTTCACGGACTCGTCCTGAACGAGACGAGCGGGACCTTCGCCCAGATCGTCGCCGGGATGGAGTGGGCCGTCGAGCGAGACGCCGACGTTCTCAGCATGAGTTTCGGGGCGACCGGCCGATACGCTCAGCTGATCGATCCGGTCCGAAACGCGCGGGCGAGCGGCGTCGTGGTCGTCGGCGCGGTCGGAAACGAGGGGCCAGACACCTCGGGGAGCCCGGGCAACGTCTACGAAACGCTCACCGTCGGCGCGGTCGATTCGACCGGGACCGTCCCGCCGTTCTCGGGCGGTGAACACATCGCCCGCGAGGAGTGGGTCGGATCCTCGGTTGACTGGACGGCCCCGTCGTCGTACACCGTCCCCGACGTCGTCGCACCCGGTGTCGCCGTCACGAGCGCCACCCCTGGCGGCGGGTACGAGTCGCTTCCGGGAACGTCCATGGCAACGCCACACGTCTCCGGGACGGCCGCCCTGTTGCTATCGATCGCACCCGACGCGACGCCGACGGAGATCGAAGCCGCGCTCACCCGGACCGCTCGAGTGCCCGCTGACGCCGACAGCGAGACGATCGTAACTCGCTACGGCGCGGGCATCGTCGACGCCAGCGCTGCCGCGGACACGATCGCACCCGTTCGCGGAACGAGCCGCCCGACCACCGACGCTCGAGCAATACCGAACTCGGTGGCGACTCGTTCTCGACTGTGGCCGTCATCGCGAGCGTCGCGTTGCTCGCGGTCTGTCTCGGCCTCGTCGTTCTGGTTCGGTATCGACCGGGCGACCGGTAATCGCGGCGGCTGTCGGTCGACGACACGCAGTCAGGACTCCGACGAAGGCCGACGCGGGAGGAGCTGCCCCCACACGTGCTTGTCGAGACAGCGGACCGTCAGCGGCTCCTCGACCGTGAGACAACAGGAGAGCCGCGGATAGCCGAACCGGACCGCCGCAGCGTCGTGCCAGTGGGTCGGTTCCGGTGCGGGGTCGACCTCGACAGTGCAGGTCGAACACAGACCCCGTCCTCCGCAGTTGGCAACCCGTGATACCGTTCCGTAAACGGGGAACCCGTGTTCGAGCAGCGCATCCCGAAGGATCGTGCCGGACGCTACTTCGATGACGCGTTCGCTCTCGTCGGTGATCACGGTTACCGGAATGGCCTCGCCCATACTCGCAGTACGGGCCCGAGGTACGTGGTGCTAGTGGTGGCGGGAGCTACTTGCCAATCGGTACCGGCGACAGGAAGCATCGAGACTGCACGATTGCCCGTAAGCGTTCGAACGCAAAATCACGACCGCACGGCGAAAGCCCGCGTCGGCGCGGGCCTTACATCAGGTAGAACAGCGGGAACAGGAAGACCCAGACGATGTCGACGAAGTGCCAGTAGAGTCCGAAGGACTCGACGGGCGCGTGGTCCTCCAGGTAGGCATCGACCGAGAGGACACGGTAGATCATGAACAGCGCGACCAGAACCCCGAGGATGACGTGCAGGGCGTGGAGCCCGGTCGTCACGAAGTACAACGAGTACTCGATCCCGCTGAACCAGTAGTGACCGTCAGCGAACTTGCTGCTGTACTCGAAGGCCTTGACGCCCATGAACACGAGGGCAAGCAGGACCGTCGCGCTCAGCGCGCCGAGCAGTCCCTTCTTGTTCTCGCGCTCGGCCATCACGTGTGCGAGGATGACCGTGAAACTCGAGGTCAGCAGGACGTAGGTGTTGAACAGGCCGGCCTCGGTGATGGCATCGAGATGCCATGCATCCCAGCCCATGTGGATGCGCATGAAGAGATACGCTCCGATGGCGGCACCGAAGACGACGACGTCCGAGGCCAGGAAGACCCAGACGCCCATCTTCTGGTTGCTGACGCCGCCAAAGGGCCACCGTTCGGCGACCGCCATCTCGGGTGCGTCGAACTGTTCGCGGCCGAACTGGAACAGCGAGACCCCGAGCATCACCACTCCGAGAACCATGAGGGCCGGATAGATGATGTTCTGTGCGGGTGCCGAATCGAGCGTCACGAAGTTACCGACCTCGCTGTGGATATGCGACTCGACGAACGAGAAGACGTACGGCGTGATACCGCTGAGTCCGAGGAAGAACGTAAACGTCGCGACACCGATACCGAGCGGCCAGATACTGGCGTGGTCGGCGTGTTCCTCCTCGTGGCTCGTCGCTGCACTGGTCGCTTCCTGTGCGACGCCGCCGTCGGTCGCGGTCGCAGTGTCGTCGACGAACTCGAGGCGGCCGCTGGCGTAGCTGGGGCGGTCGGTCCAGTTCTCGAGCGGTGGTGGTGATGGGATCGCCCACTCTGCGGTCCGGGAGTAGGTCCACGGGTTATCGGGCGCGTCGGGGCCGGAGATCAGGCTCTTCCCGAGCGTGTAGAACATGATCAGGAACGAAGCCCCGAACACGAACGCCCCGACGGTCGCCAGCTGGTGGTAGAGCTGTGCGCCCTCGCCGTAGTGGAAGACGCGACGCGGCGTCTCCCAGGCCATGAACATCGGGAAGTACAGCAGATTGAACCCGATGAAATAGACGGCGAAGTTGAGCTTTCCGAGCCGTTCGGAGTACATCTTCCCGGAGATCTTGGGCCACCAGTAGTAGATGCCGCCCATCAGTGCCGTGACGCCCGAGACCATCACGTAGTGGAAGTGAGCGACGACCCAGTAGGTGCCACGGAACTCGTAGTCCAGCACGACGGCGCCGAGGAACACGCCCGTGATACCACCAAGGATGAACAACACGAGCGCGCCAAGCGAGAACAGGAACGGCGTCGTAAAGCGGACCCGCCCCTTGACCATCGTGTAGATCAGCGCGAAGACCATCAGGTCGAAGGGTAACGAGATCCCGATCGTCGTCGCCATGAACAGGGTCTTGATCGGGAGGTTGATCGTCGACAGGAACATGTGGTGCATCCAGACGAGGAACGACTGCACGGCTACGAGGACCATCGCGATGATGACCCACTTCCGGCCGACGAGTCGTCGTCCGGTAAACGTCTGGAACGTCTCGAACATGATCCCCAGAGCCGGGAAGAAGACGATATACACCTCCGGATGGCCGAAGAACCAGAAGATATGCGCCCACAGCAGGCTCGAGCCCTGATCAGTCGCGAAGTACTGCGTGAGGAACAGCCGATCGACCGAAAGCAGTAGCACGGCTGCCAGCAGCGCTGCGAACGCAAACAGCATCATCCAAGCGGTCAGAAGCCACGACCACGAGAACATCGGCATGTTCCATAGACCGAGTCCTTCCGCACGGGAGCGGTGCATCGTAGTCAGGAAGTTCACCGTCCCTATCGTGATGGAGATACAGAACAAGACCAAGCCAAGGACCATTGCGTTACCGCCGGTCATCGCCTCCATCGCCGGGGTATAGGTCGGCACGTTCAGTGGAGCATACATCGTCCAGCCGCCGGAGAACGAGCCACCCTGGAAGAACGAAATCCCCATCAGAATGCCAGAGAACAGGTAAAACCAGTAGCTCAGCGCATTCAGTCGGGGGAACGCGAGGTCCTTCGCACCGATTTGGAGCGGCACGAAGTAGTTAGCGAAGCCGCTTGCGATCGGCGAGAGGAACCAGAAGACCATGATGAGTCCGTGTCCGGAAACGGCCTGGTAGTACTGGTCGTTCGTCAGCAGTCCGGTGCCGCCGGTCTTCCACAGGTGTGCGCGAAACAGCAGCGCAAGGAGGCCACCGAACAGCAGGAAGAACATCGCCGTCGTCAGATAGAGGATACCGACGTCTTTGTGGTTGGTCGTGACCAGCCACCGCTTGATCGACCGTTTCGGCGGAAGGTCACCCATCAGTTCTCACCTCCGTCGTTCGCTTCGCTTGCATTGCTTTCACTCTCGTTCATCTCGAGCGTGTAGCTCTCGTCGACCGGACCAGTCATGTCGAACTGGTCTTCAACCGTCTCGAACTGCCCGTTGGTCGACTCGATCGTCACGTTGTATTGGCCGGCCTGTTCGATGTCGGTGATCTTGATCGTGCCGTTGTCGAACTCCTCGGCCGTGAAGCTGCGGTCCTCGATGGAGTCGTTCTCCTGATGCTCGAGGGTCAGCTCGTAGCCCTCGGTGACTCGGGATTCGTTTCCATCGACCATGGTGAACTGCATCGTCAGCTGGTTGTCCATCCACTGGTCGTACTCGTCTTCGGACATCACATTGAGCGTCCCGACCATCGAGGTGTGGTACTCGCCACAGAGTTCGAAACACTCGATCTCGGATTTGCCGGGTTCATCGGCCTGGAACCACGTCTTGTCGTATTCGCCGGGGATCGCGTCGGCTTTCACCCGTTGATCGGGTATGCCGAAGTTGTGCCAGACATCACCCGACGTTACCTGCAACCAGACACGGTCTCCCGCGGGCACTCGCAACGTGCCACTTGCCTCGATCCCGTTCTCGTACTCGTAGAACCAGGCGAAGCCTTCTCCGGTAACTTCGACCTCGGTGGTTTCCTGCACCTCGTCAGGCCCTTCGACGTACAGGAGCATCCCGTACGTCCAGATCACCAGCGAAATGACGATGACGGCGCTGATGCCGAACGAGAGAAACAGTTTCTTGCCGCCCTTTCCGCCCGTCGGTAACTCCCCGACCGATGGCAGATCTTCGTCGTCGCCCGCAGGCTCGCCGGTGTCGCGGTACTTGTACGCGTTGTACAAAGTGTACGCGACCACGACGATGCCGACGAGCGTCCCGAGTCCGAGGAATACCAGGAAGATATTCTCGAACACGTCGACGCGGGTCCGCTGCATCGGTGCGATGAGTGCGCTGTAGAGTGTGTTCATCTCTTTTGAATGCCGGTTATATGTCGGAGGATGATTGCTGAGGGCACTTATCTATTTGGAAACCGCCCGACTGATACGGTCTGGCGGTCGCAACGTCCGACCCCCGTTTCGGGCGACGACACGACCACCAACTGTCTCGATTCATCACTGTGGGGTTGGGCCCGATACCCTTCTTTCTATCGCCGATAGACCGCCATCGTGTCTTGCTGGGCACATGTTACTCTTCGACATGTGGCTTTTGGCGAACTTGTTCGCTTCCAGTGCCGGAGGGGACGCGAAACGGAGCCGATCAAACCAGGATGCGGCAGCTTCAGTTCTCGCCCGCGCTTATATTTCGACCACCCAGACCCGAACCGTCGACGGCAGCTCGTACACCTCGAGGAAGACATCGTCGAGAAACTGTGCGATCCGGTTCGGATCCGCTTTCGCGCTGATCCGAACATTGACTCCCTCGGCCTCCTCGGGACGGTGGAGATCGTCGATCTTGAACGCGGGGAACGCCTCGAGGCGGGACTTTACCGACTCGAGTTCCGCGTCGGTACAGTCGAGGTTGATCGTCCCGTCACCGAACTGAATCCAGGGGACGCCCGGATCGGTGGTCGCCTCGTCGGTCGTGGTGTCTTCCGCTCCCGATCCAGCGTCGGCCTCGAGTTCGCTCTCGTCGACCTCGAAGGTACAAAACGCGCTGTTTCGCTCACGATGAGCGGTGATGGCGTCGACGTACAGTTTCCGGCGCTCGGCGGGTTCGGCGGCGTCGAAGCGGGTCATACACCGACGGACGTGCCCGATTCTTTAAGACTTTATGTGACGCCCGTAAACGGTGTCGTATGGCACAGCCACGAATCCTGATCCTCGGTGCGCCCGGGGCAGGGAAGGGCACCCAGAGTGCAAAGATCACCGAGGAGTTCGGCGTCGATCACATCACGACCGGCGACGCGCTGCGATCGAACAAGGAGATGGACATCTCCGACATGGACACCGAGTACGACACGCCCGGCGAATACATGGACCAGGGCGAACTCGTCCCCGACGACGTCGTCAACGCGATCGTCGACGAAGCACTCAGCCAGGCCGACGGCTTCGTCCTCGACGGCTACCCGCGGAACATAGAGCAGGCCGAGGAACTCGAGGACATGACCGACCTCGACGTCGTCCTCTATCTCGAGGTCGGCGAGGAGGAACTCGTCCACCGGCTGACCGGCCGGCGACTCGACCCCGAGACGGGCGACATCTACCACGTCGAGTACAACCCGCCGGAAGACCCCGAGGTCGAGGCTCGCCTCGAGCAGCGCGACGACGACACAGAGGAGACGGTCCGCGAGCGGCTGTCGGTCTTCCACGAGAACACGGAGCCGGTCATCGAGTATTACGACGAGCAGGGCGACTTAGAGCGGATCGACGGCGAGCAGGCCCCCGATGCGGTCTGGGACGAAGTCAAGGCAACGATCGAAGACGCTGCGTAACCTAACGGGTCGATTACTTGTTTTTCACGTCAAGCGTGTGGACCGCAACGTTGAGATAGGTAATATCCTGTGGCTTGACATATCCGGCGGGATAGAGATCAGGTTCATATCCTTGGAGGTCCCCGTCGTATGTGAAATCGTCCTTGGGTGTAGCAGACTGTGTACCAATGGACGCAGCTACGATCGATCCGTCAACGTTACCGTTTTGTATACATATCTGCTTATCTTCACAGCCATTCGGGCTGTGGTAATTCCCTCCCTCGAAGTATTCTTCGTCACCGGCGACGTAGAGAAGTCCTTCGAAGTAATCGTTCTTGCTGGTTCCAATCATGACGACCGATTCGGAGGTCCCATACAGCTGCAGGTGTTTTGCGTCTATTTTCTCCTCATCTCCAGCTACACATTCGTCAACACACATTTCCCCACCAACGGTCAAATCTCCGGTCATATAGATCTGCAATACGTGGTCGTCTTCGGTCGCGTTCGTAACCTTGAATGAGTTCCCACCTATGTTGACATCCCCATCGACGACGAGCGTCGCATTTCCTTTTGAAAGATCGAACGTGACGTCGTCATCAAGATTGACTTCGTCAGCGAAGTACGTCCCGTTGGTGAATGTGCCACCATCGATCGTTCCTTCGTCGTTTTCAGTGGTATTCGTATCCTCAACGAGTTTATATATTGTCCCATCGAGCGGCGGCATTGATTTCCCTTCCTTAGTATCGCTACCGTCGAAATAACCATGTTTCTCGTTCTTTTCGCTTACCTCACCTGAGACGGTTGCACCGTCGTCGAACGCCCCCTCGAGTTCGCGCAGGCCGAGTTCGACCTTCACGTATCCCTTGTCCCCCTCGAGCTGCGTGACGTTCCGGACAGATGCGTCGCCGACTTCCTCCTCGAAGTACAACTCCCAGCCGCGATAGTACTTGCTCGTGATCTCGAGCGTGACAGTATCGTTCTCGACGACGGTCGCGTTCCGGACCGGGTCGGTGTCGTTGTGACGAATGTCGACTTCGCCCGAACTGAGTTCGTGTTCACCACTGACGGTGGTCACGGGCAACGAGAGGGTTTGTTCCTCGGCACTGTAGGTGATGGGGGGCTGCGAGACTATCCGGGTCTCGTTGCCGGTTTCACGCCAGACACCACCGGCTTGATAGGCGAGGATACTCCCGTCATCGGCCTCGTATTCGATCGATCCCATACGGAGCGTTTCGTTAACGTTTCGAGCTTTGATCGTGATGTTTCCGGTTGAGGTCCGTGTTATTGCCCCCCGTTCACCGGCATCGAAAGTCATCGCTCGCGGTGCATCGCTGTCTTTCGATACCGTCGCCATCTGTTTGCTCAACTCGACAAACGCCTGTTCGACGCGTTCGCTTTCGGCCTGCTGTTCCGTGCTGGTCATAACGTCCCCGGCGACGAGCAGAATGCCGATGCTGATCGTTGCGACCATTCCGATCAGCAATACAAGCGCGAGTATCGCGCTCTGTCCCCGCTGTGACGGAGCGGCCGGTCCGTCAGCTCTTCGGAAGCCCATTTATACACTCTACCCGTTTGGGAAACCTTATGATAAAACGTTCGACCGATCAAACTGTTTATCTCGGTCCGAACTCGACGAATGGAGTTGCCGAGACGTTGAGAGTGTCCCGTCGTCGGTATGGCTCACCGATCGGCCGATTGCCAATCCGTCCTCGCGGGAGTACCGAAGAAAAACACTTGTATAGCCGACGTGCCCTAGCCCAAGCAGATGACGCGTACAGCCGAAAAGATCGACGCCCTCGTCCGCGAGGATTCCTCGATGGCGGCGGCCCTCGAGGCCATCCGCGAGGAAGCCGACAGGAACGGTGGCGAGGTTCAATGGGCCGACGTCAGCGACGACCTGACGAGCGGACAGTGGGGGCGATTGATCGAAAAAGGCGTTCTAGTCGACGGCGACGACGGGTTCGAAATCGCCGACCGCGAGGCCTTCGACCGGGCGCTCGACGGCGATGGCGACGGCGGGGGCGCGGCCGCCGACATCGAGATCGACGAGGAGCAATCGAGCTGGTCACAGTGGGACAAACTCGCCGGCGTCGGCGCATTGCTGTTGATGCCCGGCTACTGGTTCGACTCGATCCGCAACGTCGTCGGGAGTACGCTCGACCTCGCGCTCGGACCCCTCGACGCGGCGTTGCCGTTTTACGCCGTGATCCTCTCGGTTGCACTGATCACCGGCCTCTACTCCCCGCTGCTCCAGGCGAACCTGATGAACCCCGAGATCATGGCGAAATATCAGGAACGGATGAAAGCCGTTCAGGAAGAGCAGAAGGACCTCCGACAGGAGAAAAAGGAGGCCGAGGAACGCGGCGCGAGCGAGGCCGAGATCGAACGCCTCGAGAACGAGATCGAACGCGCACGCGAAGAGCAGATGGAAGCCATGGCCGACAACCTCGGCATGTTCAAAGAGCAGTTCCGGCCGATGGTCTGGATCATGCTCTTTACGATCCCGATGTTCCTGTGGATGTACTGGAAGATGTACGGCGGGATCAGCAGCGAGATAGTCGTTATCCCGCTCGCCGGCGAGGTCTCGTGGGGCGACCGCTTGCAGGGATTCATCCCAGTGTGGCTCTTCTGGTACTTCCTGTGTTCGATGGCCTGCAATCAGCTTATCCGGAAAGCACTGGACATCAACATGTCCCCGTCGTAGCCCGGCCGCACCGCGCTTCGGATCGAACGCCCACCGTCGTCGGAATTCCGCCGACAGCGGAGACGAAAAGTCTCATTAGTGCCACCCTCCCCAGATAAGGTATGTTACTCACCGTCTCCGGCCCGCCGGGTAGCGGGAAGAGTACGACCGCGGAGTTGCTCGCCGACGCCTTCGATCTCGACCACGTCAGCGGCGGCGACATCTTCCGCGAACTCGCCGACGAGCGGGGGTATACCCCACTCGAGTTCAACAAACTCGCCGAGGAAAACGACGAGATCGATCGCGACCTCGACCGGCGACTGCGAGAGATCGCCGTCGAGGAGGACGATCTGGTCCTCGAGTCGCGACTCGCCGGCTGGCTGGCCGGCGACCAGGCCGACTTCCGGTTCTGGCTCGACGCACCGGCACGAGTCCGCGGCGAACGTATCGCCGAGCGCGAGGAGAAGGACCCGGCCCGGGCAACCGAGGAGACGAAGGCCCGCGAGGCCAGCGAGGCCCAGCGCTATCAGGAGTACTACGGCATCGATATCCGGGACCTGACGATCTACGATCTATCGGTGAACACGGCCCGCTGGGAGCCCGAGGCGGTCCTCGATATGCTCGTCACCGCCGTCGAACGCTACGCGGCCAACGGCGACGAGGGGAAAGCACGCGTCGAACTCGAGAACGGCTTCGAATGAGCCTCCGTGGCCCACCGGCGGAGCGATCACCCGCCGAGTTACTCACCTTTGGCGTTGTCAATCTCGATAAGCCGCCCGGTCCGTCCTCGCATCAGGTCAGCGGGTGGCTTCGCGACGCGGTCGCGGAGACGCTCGCCGATCGCGGGGCAGCGGCGACGATCGATCGCGCCGCCCACGCCGGGACGCTCGATCCCAAAGTGACCGGCTGCCTTCCGGTCATGCTCGGCGATGCGACCCGCCTCGCACAGGTGTTTCTCGAGGGGGCAAAGGAGTACACTGCCGTCCTCGAGTGCCACGCGCCGGTGCCGGCCGACGCGGAATCAGTCGTCGCCGAGTTCGAGGGGCCGATCTATCAGAAGCCGCCGCGGAAAAGCGCCGTTGCGCGTCGCCTGCGCGTGCGCGAGATCTACGACCTCGAGGTCCTCGAGGCCGAGGACTGTCGGCTCCTGTTGCGGATCCGCTGTGAGAGCGGCACCTACGTCCGCAAGCTGTGTCACGATCTGGGGCTGGCGCTTGGCACCGGCGGGCACATGGGCCACCTGCGTCGGACCGCCACCGATCCGTTCGACGATCGGACGCTGCACTCGGCCCACGACTTCCTCGACGCGCTGGCCTTCTGGGTCGAGGACGACGACCCAGAGCCGCTGTTCGACGTCGTCGACCCCGCCGAACGCATCCTCGAGGGGATCCCCAGTGTCGTGGTCGCGGAGTCGGCCGCCCGTGAAATCGCACAGGGCGCGCCGGTCTACGGCCCTGGCGTCATCGAGGCCGACGACGGGATCGAGCAGGGGTCGCTGGTCGCCTGTTACACGCCCGACGACGCAGCGGTCTGTCTGGGCGAACTGGTCGCGAGCCCGGACGCCGACGACGGTGTCGTCGTCGACCTCGAGCGAGTACTCGTCTAGGGGGACGAAACCGAGTGACGCACCGCCTCCGAAACGACACCCTTAAGCGGCAGACGGCCATCGGTTCACGTGCGGGACCGTGGGGTAGTGGTATCCTCTGCGGATGGGGTCCGTAGGACCCGAGTTCAATTCTCGGCGGTCCCACTCGAAATTTTCCAAGTGTTCAACTCTTAGCGGCTCGTGCCCCTGAGACGGCCGAAAATCCAATTCTAGGTTTTGGTATATTACCTCATGGGCGACAGATCGTCAGGAGGTGGTCGGCGTGACGGTCGCACCGTGGCCGTCAGTCGACCACTCGACGTGCCAGCACTGCGGGGCCCACGTCACGGACCGGTTTCGTCGCGTCTTGGGCGACGAGGACCGAGCCCATCGCTGTGGTGACGACGACGTACCGGAGTTCGTCCAAGCCGCCCGCCAGGTCCTCGAGCGCGATGACCTCACGCTCAAGCAGCGTCGGGAGATTGCTAAGACGTTATCGACGCGAGCGATGACATTCGAAGTCGAGTCCGAGATCGCTTTTGATGCCGAGTAGACGACGACGTAGATTTATACCATCGCAATAGCAACAAGAGGTCACATGAGCGTTGCGAAGGTCGAGTGCAACCAGTGTGGGCGTACCTTCGAAGTTAATACGGAGTACTTTCAGAAGTACGGCTCTGATCCGTTCTGTCCCGATTGCTTAATTCATACCGACTGTGAAAACTGTGGGCGCGGCCTTCGTCTCCGTCCATCTCGGTATCAAGAGCTTGGTGGTGACCCGATAATTTGCTCACAATGTGATCAGCGATCGAAGCCACAGGGTACAAGACGAGAAAAGAAGAAAACCTCGTTCTGGTACGGATTGACACCTGGGGAAAAGATAATCTTCCCGGTCGTAGTCTTAGTTGGCATTGGCGCTCTTCTGTCTATGTTCGTGTATCCCGATGTTACAGGTGAGCAGGTGGGTAGTGCCATAGGCGCATGCTTTCTTCTTACCTTCTGGATGATATCACGAGGAGAAAAGAATAATCCGAATACGTAATATTGTCACTTAGCATCAACTAAAATCCGAATCGATCGAGATCTTCGCCTGCTCTGTCCCACGGTGATCGTCGCCCCCGTGCTATCGAAGTAGCAGAAGATCGCTCGACCGGGGCCGTACGTGAAGAACCCAGTAAGTAGGAGTGACAGGACCGCGACCGACCACTCACCCTGTCCGAACGCGAACACCGCGACGACGATCGCGACGCCGATCAATCCGAGGGTCTGTCTCGAGAACACATCCCGCTCAAGGTCGCGCCGGAGTTGGTGAGCGAGATCGGCGGCAACCCTCACATTCTCACCGTCACATCGACGATGGGGAGGGTCGTTCAAGTTAGTTGAATAGATCGACGCATGACTGGGGCTTCAAGACTAGGCTCTCAGATGGAGACATCCCAATGGCTGCACTACCGAATAAAAAATAGAACTGGAGTTACGCTTCGTGAGTGTAGGACCCGATGACGGTGTCCTCGCCATCGTAAGCCGCAGTAATTGTGACAACGTCGCCGTCCTCAAGATTACTGACAGTTGCTGTATCTCCTGTCGCACTGAATGAGGAGGTGCCTGAAGTCGATGGGGAAGACTCTGTGGAACCGCTGTCAGTGTTCTCGGCTGAGATACTGAAAGAGTCAGCTCTCTGGATGGAGTTGATCGTGATTCTCACTTCACCTTCTGCTTTGTCAGCGGTACTGGTATCGTCCATTGACGTTGTTTCCCACGTTACTCCTGCTTGAGCATTTGCACTTTGGCCTTGGCCAAGGTCAAGCACGAACGCTGCGATCACAGCCGCAAGAATGACGGTGATCGCGACCATCAGGATCACACCAATAACTGGCGATACCGCCCGTTCTTCTTCGTTTCCGACCAACGATGATCTATAGTCCTTTAGATCCATTGTTTAGAATTCTGCCGTCTCTTCGGTCAAGACAGCACTCTCACCCTCGTAGGTAGCACGGATGATTATATTGTCACCACTCGACGCACCGACTGTAGTACTATCTCCAACTTTAGAGGATCCAATTTCGCTCCATCCCGAACCACCAACTTGGTACTCGATTTTATCAGCCCGCTGAATGTTATTGATCGTGACACGGACATCGTCGTCAGTACCGTCACTGTCAGTGTCAACGTTTTCAGTCGTAACACCTGCCTGCGGATTCGCGCTCTGACCTTGACCCAGGTCGAGTACGAACGCCGCGATCACAGCCGCGAGGATCACAGTAATCGCGACCATCAGAATCACGCCGATAACTGGTGATACTGCCCGTTCGTCTTCGTTTCCGATCAGCTTCGATCTGTATTGCTTCAGGTCCATATGTACCACAGCACCGCAGTGAACGGTCGGAAGGCCTATGCAGAGTGGTGTGATACCACTTCGTGCGCGTAGGGGGATTGGGAGTCTCCGACCAACCCGACGCGCCTTCCTGCCGTTCCGTTTGGTGCTTGTAGTCAGGACGCAACTGCTACCATATATAGATAAAGGTTCGTGAGCTTCTCGTGAACTGATACGGGTTTCAGAACTGAAAATCAGCGGGTGCTATCCGGGCTACAGCGTCGTCTTGAAGACGCCCTCGTGTCGCGATTCCACGACTCGAGCCCGGAACCGATTTAAAATTGTTAATTCTGAGTCACGTCTCCCTATCGGTTGGGACGAACCACCGACGACCGCACACCGCTCGGATGGACGACGGCGGTACCAACGGGACCCATGAACCGAACGACCGGAATAAATCCCCTCGAGCCGTTAGCCGACCCCCTACCGCTCGCGGCCGGGGTCGTCCGCGAGCAGATCGGGCGCGACGGGGCAGTCACAGGGCGAGGCGACGCCCCGCTCGGGTCCGGAAACGGTCACGACCCAGACGGAACGGCCACAGCGGGGGCAGTCGGGGACCGACCACTCGTCGTCGGATTGGTCGTCCCCGCTCGAGGGTCGGCCTTCACCCATGGCTGGCCCCGCGGGTGGACATCGACGCCAATCGTTCGGGTTGATTCCACTGTCGTGCGGGACGTTTATACCCTGCTAGAACGAACCTGTCGGTCTCTCACGTTCCGAGCCGATCGAACGGCTATATCGTTTCAAGCCCGTGCTGTAGCCGCTCCAGTGGTCCCTGATTATTACGTATGAAAACGCCCGTACCGTATCGCTCGGCCGGATTCCTATCACTATCTGGTACCTATATGTGGCTTCCACCGGCTGGATACACTCGCAGCCGTCGCGGACGGAACCGAACTGACGCGGCTCGAGCGGGGGCTCGACCACGATTGCTCGAGGCCGACACGGATTCGAGCAGGAGGACCGTCCGGGGGCTGCGGGGTGGGTGGAAAATGGGGGACGCGACGATCGACCGGGGGGAACAGGTGGCGACAGCGGTTGGTGGGTGCCGACGGCGGCCGACGCCGTACCGCGCTACCGACACCGTCGCAGCCCGACGCGAGCCGGGGTGGGCTCGCGGGCCATGCGACGACTCGATCCAGGGGTGGGTCAATGACTAGCGGCGACAGTCCATCACGACGGGCGGACGACCGGGGGTAAGCCCAGTCGTCTCGACCGTTCTCATGGTTGCGGTCGTCATCGTCTTGGCGGCCGCCATCGGGACGTCTTTCCTCGGCTTCGGCGACCTGCTCGGCGGCGGTGCCCGAGCCGCGGTCGAAACCGAGGTCGCGCCCGGCACCGACGACGGCTCGGTGACGGGAGTCGTCCTCGATATCGGCTCGAGCGACCGCGTTGAGATCACGGCCGAAACCGGCGGTGACGACATCACCGACGGCACGACGACGAACTCGGCGATCGAACGGACCGTCACGGAAAGCGGCGAGCGGCTCACCGTCGAAGAGGGGCCCACGGGGGATACTACGATCGAATTCACCGGTGTCGCGTACACGTCGCGCTCGGAGTCGATCGTCCTCGAGCGGGAGATCACGATCTGAGCGGCGACGACCTCTCGAACCGCTGACCGAGCCGACCGAAAGAATACAACTGCGACGCCCGGAAGCGTGACCGAACGGCCGTCGTGACGCCCAAGAGACGGCCGTTCGACGGTGGGTGGAATGCCTCTGACAGCCCACTGGTGCCGGGCGGCCGTGACACCAGCTCCGCTGGGCTATATACGTGTAAGGAGAACGGGTATAAACGTATTTGGGATTTCTACCTCCGGTGATGCGTTCGGATACAATCGCTCGAGTGGGTCACTACTGACACAAATCTGATGTATGTCTGACGTGAGTCTGCCGTGTGTCAGCAAAGGATCGAGGGGCTTATTTACATCGTCGTTGGCCGCTGACATATGCCCACGACGGTTCCGACCAGCATTCGGGTTGTACAGGGGGTGGCGGCGCGCGAAGGTGTCGATCCGATCGATCTCGAGCCGCCATTGCATGCGGTCGTCGACACTGACGCACTGGACACGCTATGTCGGTCGGTCGACGACCGGTCGCGGACACCGGTCGCCGTCGAGTTCTCCTATCACGGCCATCGTGTCCACATCGACGACTCGGGCGAGATAGAATTTTCCGCGGACGTCTCGACCGCGGAATCGACGGCGGGCGAAAACGAGGACTGATCCGGAACGGGACGCTCACAGCACCGGTTCTCGGGAGGTACCGAACGCGGCTGTAGCGACTACTCCACTGCGACGGACGTCGTGTCCGGTGTGAACAGGGACTCTCCCAGATAACCCCAGTCGTCGAAGTCCCGGTCGCCGCCGCCGGTGGAGAAGCCGTAGTAGTCGCTCGGCGCGTTGTAGTTCATCACGCTCGGGTACTGTGTAAAGGCGTACTGATCGGAGTCGATTCCTTCGAAGTTCCCGTTGGAGAGACCGAGCGAGTGACCGAGTTCGTGCATCGCCGTCGATCCGGTCTCGTGGCGTTCGGGCTGGGCCTCAACCATCATGGTCCCCAGCGTCGCTTTTCCAATGACGTTCGTCGTCGCCGTCCCGCCCGCCACGTCGTTGACGATCACCAGGTAGTGATACCCCGCACCCGAGCCGTCGAAGTACTGGGACCGATACCGCGTCAGGTCGTCGACGTCTGTCACGTCCTCTCGGGGCAGCGTCTCGTCGAAGACGAGATGGAGGTCCACGCCGGTCGATCCGTCCGGGTTGTCGAGCGGGGCGTCCGCGAACCGGTCGACGATCCGGTCGCGTTCCGCCGTCGAGAGATCGGTCCCCGCCATGGTGTCTATCTCGACGTAGACGTCCGTCCGAAGCGGATCCGCGTCGGGGAGACGGTCCCCTCGGTGGACCTCCGTGCCGTCCTCGAGGCCGTCGCCGTCCGTGTCGGCTGCCGTCGGATCCGTGTCGTACTCGTCGACCTCGGCGCCGTCGTCCAACCCGTCGCTGTCCGTATCGGCCGCAGTCGGATCGGTCCCGTGCAAGTGCCGCTCCATGCCGTCCTCGAGCCCGTCGCCGTCCGTATCCGGATCGGTCGGGTCGGTACCGTACTCACGGCGTTCCGCGGCGTCGTTCAGCCGGTCGTCGTCCGTGTCGCTGTCGTGGGGGTCCGTGCCAGCCTCGACCTCGAGGCCGTCCGTGAGGCCGTCGTCGTCCGTATCCGCGACCGTGGGATCGGTCTCGTACTCGCCGACCTCGACACTGTCGTCCAGCCCGTCGCCGTCCGTATCGGCCGCGGTGGGGTCGGTGCCGTACTCGTCGAGTTCCGCGTCGTCGTCGAGGCCGTCGCCGTCCGTGTCGGTCGCCGTCGGATCGGTCCCGTACTCGTTCACCTCAGTGCCGTCCTCGAGCCCGTCGCCGTCGGTATCGACCGCAGTCGGATCCGTTCCCAACCGGCTCTCCACGTCGTCGTCGAGGCCGTCACCGTCGGTGTCGGCCTCGAGCGGTGCGGTCCCGTCCCGGACCTCTGCGACGACCGACCGCCCGTCGCCGTCGAGGTCGACGACCGTCGTTCCCGCCACGACCCCCGCGGTGAGCAGGCCGATGACGAGAACGAAGGCGGTCAGGGCTCGCGACGATAGCATTTCCTGACAGTCACGAACGAGGGGATATCTGTGTTGTGGCTCCCCCGTGACTGTCATCGGCCGTCGGCCCCCGGCGCGACTGCCGTCGGCGCGGTCCCTGCCAGCGGTTTCACTTTCACTGCGCCGTCCAAACCCTCTTACACGCCGCCCCCTGAGACGACGAGCATGGACGGGAACGACGGCCTCGAGTTGCCGGTCGCCGACGCCGAGTTGCCCTTCGATCCCGACACCACGACGATCGCCGACCGCGACGTCTTCGACTCGCTCGAGCCCGCCGTCCAAGAGTGGTGGCTCGAGGAGTTCGGCGAGTTCGTCCCCGAGAACGGCGGCTTCTTCACGCCGCCACAGCGGGGCGCGATCCCGAACGTCCACGCGGGGACGAACACGTTGATCTGTGCGCCGACGGGGTCGGGCAAGACCCTCGCGTCGTTTACCGCGATCATCGACGAACTCTACCGGCGCGACCGCGAGTCGTCCGACGTCGACGGACGAAGTCCGTCTGCTCGGGAGACGGCGTCTCCCGGTGGCCTCGAGAACTCCGTCTACTGTCTCTACGTCTCGCCGCTCAAATCGCTGGCTAACGACATCCACCGCAACCTGACGGTGCCCCTCGAGGGGATCGAGTCCGTCGTCGACCGCCGCGACGGCGAGGCGATGGGCGAGATCCGCCACGCCATCCGCCACGGCGATACCGACTCTAGCGAGCGCCAGCGGATGCTCGAGGAGACGCCCCACATCCTCAATACGACCCCCGAAACGCTCGCAATCTTGCTCAACTCGCCGAAGTTCCGCGAGAAGCTCCGCACCGTCGAGTACGTCATCGTCGACGAGATCCACTCGCTGGCCGCGGGGAAACGCGGTACCCACCTCTCGGTCAGCCTCGAGCGGCTCGAGTCGATGGCCCATGGCGAGATCACCCGGATCGGCTGCTCGGCGACGATCGAACCGCTCGAGGAGGTCGCGGAGTTTTTGGTCGGCTGCCGGGAGCCCGGTGGGTCCGCCCGCGACTACGAGATCGTCGACGCCCGCTTCGCCCGCGAGTTCGACATCGAACTCGAGTGTCCGACCGACGACCTGATCAACACGCCCCGCGAGGTCGTCCAGGACCGGTTCTACCGGATGCTCCACGATCATATACAGGCCCACACGAACACGCTCGTGTTCACCAACACCCGCTCGGGGGCCGAGCGGGTCCTGCACAACCTCCGCGAGCGGTTCGACGCCTACGACGAGGGAAACTCCGGCTGTCATCACGGCAGCCTCTCGAAGGAAGTCCGACAGGACATCGAGGGCCGCCTGAAGTCGGGCGACCTCGACGTCGTCACCTCCTCGACCAGCCTCGAGCTGGGGATCGACATGCCCCACGTCGACCTCGTGGTCCAGGTCGGCTCGCCCAAATCGGTCGCCGCGTTGCTCCAGCGGGTCGGCCGCGCAGGTCACCGCGTCGGCCAGACGGTCACCGGCCGCGTGATCGCGCTCGATCGGGACGAACTCCTCGAGTGTGCGGTCATGCTCACAAAGGCCGAAGATGGGTTCGTCGACTCGGTGTCGATCCCCGAAAACGCCCAGGACGTGGCCGCCCAGCACGTCTACGGGATGGCCATCGCCGAGATCCGCCCCGAGGCCGACCTGAAAGCGACGCTCCGGCGCGCGTATCCCTACCGGAACTACACCGAGGCGGAGTACGAGTCGCTCATGCGCTATCTCACCGCCGACTACGCCGGCTTAGAGGAGAAAAACGTCTACGCGAAAGTCTGGCGCGACGAGAACGACCCGCCCGGCGGCCAGCACCACCACGAGGCGTTCCCCGTCGGCGAGCCCCTGATCGGCAAGCGCGGCCGCCTCGCGCGGGTCATCTACATGACCAACATCGGGACCATCCCGGACTCGTTTACCTGTGATGTCTACACGCGCGCGAGCGACGAGTGGGTCGGCCAACTCGACGAGAACTACCTCGACACTCTCGAGAAAGGCGATGTCTTCGTCCTCGGGGGCGACCACTTCGAGTTTCGCTACCGCAGAGGCTCGAAAGTCTACGTCGACCGGACGAGCGCGCGCCCGACCGTCCCCTCGTGGTACTCCGAACGCCTGCCGCTGTCGTACGATCTCGGCCGCGAGATCCTTACGTTTCAGGGAGACCTCCTCGAGCGCTACGCGGCCGGCGGGCCGCCGCGGGTCCGCGCGTGGCTCCGGGAGTTCCCGCTCGACGACGACAGCGTGCGCGCGATCGCTCGCCTGTTCGACCACCAGTGTCGATACGCCGGCTCCGAAAGCGTCAGCACGCCCGACCGGCTCGCCGTCGAGGTCGTCCGCGACCGCGAGGAGTACGAGCGCCACTACTACGTCCACTCGACGTACGGCCGGAAGGTCAACGACGGCTTCTCCCGGCTGCTGGCCTACCGCTGCGCCCAGGAGGCGACGGCCAACGTCCGCGTCGCGGTCGCGGACAACGGCTTCGTCCTCTCGATGCCGCTCAACCGCAAGGTCGACCTCGAGGGGATCCTCGCCGACCTCGAGGCCGACCAGGTCCGGGACGATCTCCGGGCCTCGCTGTCGGGGACCGACCTGCTCCAGCGGTACTTCCGGATCAACGCGACCCGCGCGCTGATGATCCTCAAACGCTACAAGGGCTACGAGAAGTCGGCGAGCGAACAGCAGGTCTCCAGCGAGATGCTGCTTGGCTTCGCCGAGGATCTCGAGGACTTTGCGGTCATCGAGGAGACCTACCGCGAGATCTTGGCGGACAAACTCAACGTCGACGAAATCGAAGACATCGTCGCGGCGATCGACGCGGGCGAGCTCGAGATCACCCGCCAGCTACTCGACTCGCCGACTCCGCGGGCGTTCGGGCTGGCCACGCTCTCGGCCAGCGACGTCGTCCTCGCCGAGGACGAGAGCGCGGCCCTCCAGTCGTTTCACGAGCGGGTCCTCGAGGAGATCGGCGAGGAGTCGCTGGCGGGAATTACCGCCGGGTCGGACGACGAGTAGCGATCCGCCCGGACGGTCGATGGAACCGCGTCCCCGCCGTCGTTCGGCGATCGAGTTAACAGCGGTAGTCTGCTCCCAAACTGACTTTATCTTGGAAACTGAATTGGTGGCATGCCACCAATGATAATGCGAGTCTCTGCCATACGAGGCGGCGCTGGGAGTACTGAGCCGGTCCGCGACCCCAACCGAACGGCGACACCGGGTGATCGGTAGATGGTCGACCACGAGACCTGGGCCGACGAACAGTCGGCCACGACCGTCTCGGTCGACGACCACGACCTCGAGATCGCCTATCACGAGGCCGGTCCCGCCGACGCCGACGAACCGCCGGTCGTCTTCGTCCACGGCATCCCGACCTGGTCGTATCTCTGGCGTGACGTCGTCCCGCCGGTCGCCGAGGACCGCCGGACGATCGCGCTCGATATGGCCGGCTACGGCAACTCCGCGATGCGCGACGGCTTCGACCGCTCGATCCGCGCCCAGGAGGGCGTCCTCGAGGCCCTGCTCGACGATCTCGGTCTCGAGAAGATCGCGCTGGTCGCCCACGACATCGGCGGCGGCGTTGCGCTGCGTTTCGCCGCGCACAACCCCGGGATCGTCGATCAGCTCGTCCTCTCGAACGCCGTCTGCTATGACTCCTGGCCCGTCGAGTTCGTCTCGAATCTGGGCCTGCCCGCGACCGCCGACATCGACCGCGATGAACTCGAGGGCCGCCTCGACGCGGCGTTCGTCGAGGGGGCCTACGGCGAGGCCGACCCCGAGTTCGTTGCGGGCATGAAAGCGCCGTGGCTGACCGACGAGGGCCACCTGTCGCTGGTCCGCAACGCCGTTGCAACGAACACGAACCACACGACCGAGATCGACTACGGGGCGATCGACGCCGAGACGCTGTTGCTGTGGGGCGAAGACGACGTGATGCAGCCCTACAGCTACGCCGATCGACTGGCCGGTGACATCGACGACGCCGAACTCGCGCCGCTGTCGGCGGCCTACCACTGGGTCCCCGAGGACCGATCGGATGCGTACGCCGAGCGGCTCCGCGAGTTCCTCGCGGGAGCGGAACCATAAAATCATGTCCGCAACGAAACTCACGGTAACATGAGCGGCGACCCACCGAACTGGGAGTTCAAGGACCGCGATATCGCGATCCTGAGCGAACTCTCGGCAGATCCGCAGTTGTCCTCGCGCGAACTGACACAGGTACTGGAATCGGAGTACGATATCGACGTCTCTCACGTCACCGTCAGCGAGTCGATCCGGCGGATGCGCGACGAGGGCGTCTTTCGCGAGGCGATCATCCCCAACGAGGAGTACTACATTTTTGCGCTGTTCGAGTTCAAGTTCAATCCCGAACACTTCGACGAGTACTGGCGCGACGCGATGGAGTACATCAAGCAGGACAAACACACCCTGTTTTTCTTCCTCTCGGACGGGGAGTACCAGTGGAAGACGATCATGATGTTCCGCGACCGACAGGAGGTGTCCCAGTGGATCCACGACTGCTACTCCGAACACGGCGCAGTCATCGCCAACATTCGTAACTCGGCGATCCACAACGTCCTCAAGTTCCAGACCGATCCGCGGATCTACGAGGAACTGGGCGAGGATCGTAGCGACTGATATTCGCTTTCACAGCGACGGTCCGTCGACACGCGGAAAATCGAACCCACGAGTGGTCTCGACGGCCGGAACCACGACGGCTCCGGGAGTCGGGACACGGCCGCTTGAGACGCGTTATTCGCTGTCGATACCGTCCCGGAAGAGCCGATAGGTGGTGCGGCCGACGGCGGCCTCGCCGTCGTCGCCCGTCACCGTCACGTCCGTGACGCCGGTCGAACCGCCGACCCGGAGGACCTCTGCCTCGGCGCGGAGGTCACCGGTCGCCGGCCGCAGATACGAGACGTTGAGATCGGTCGTCGTCAGATGGGACTCACTGGGGTTCTCGAACGTACTCCGCAGCGCGAACGCGCTCGAGGTATCGATCAGCGTCGCGACGATGCCGCCGTGAACCGGATCCGGCCCGTCGGTACCGATGGGGTTCTCGAAGTCCTCGTTCTGCTCGATGACGAGAACCGCGCGCCCGTCCTCGAGGTAGTCGACCCCGATGTCGAGCCACGACAGGTAGCCGTGGCTCTGGACGAACGAGTCCCATTCGGGCCACGCAGACGGGTCGTCCGGTCCGTCGGTCATGTCACTTGCCCTCGAACTCGGGCTCGCGGTCCTCGGCGAACGCCGCGGTGCCCTCGAGGACGTCCTCGGTGCTGGAAAGCAGGCCAAAGCCCTGGCTCTCCATGGCGACGGCGGCCGCGATGCTTGCGTCCTCGCCCTCGTTCATGACCTTCTTGGCGATCTTGAGGGCGATCGGCGGGCCGCCGGCCAGGTCGTCGACGAACTCGGAGACGGTGTCGTCGAAGTCCTCGCGCTCGACCGAGCGGTTGATCAGGCCCCACTCCTCGGCGCGGTCGGCGTCGATGTGGTTGCCCCGGAAGACCAGTTCCTTCGCGCGGGTCTCGCCGAGGACGCGGGTGAGTCGCTGGGTACCGCCGCCGCCGGGGATCAGGCCGAGGTTGATCTCGGGTGCGCCGAACGAGGAGCGCTCGGTCGCGACCCGCAGGTCACAGGCCAGCGCGAGTTCGAGGCCGCCGCCGAGACAGAAGCCGTCGATCTTCGCCAGCACGGGCCGTTCGAAGTCGTTGACCGTCTCGAAGGCCGGCGTGACGTCCATCAGGTCGGTCGGGTCGGCGTCGCTGAAGCCGGAGACGTCCGCGCCGGCACAGAACGCCTGATCGCCCGCGCCCTCGATGGTCGCACAGCGGACTTCGTCGGTGTCGACGTTCGAGAACAGGTCGTCGATCTCGGCGAGCAGGTCGTCCGAGAGCGCGTTCATCCGCGAGGGCCGGTCGAGTTCGACGGAGAGGACGCCGTCCTCGAGGTCGTAGTTCAGGTCGTGGTAGGGACCGAGGCTGTCGTCGTCGTAGCTGTAAAAGCCCGCGCCGGCTTCCTCGCCGGTCTTGCCCTCCGCGACGAGTTGCTCGAGGTACGGGTGGGGCTCGAAGCGGTCCTCGCCCGTCTCCTCGTAGAGGGTCTCGAGCTTCTCGAGGACCGTATCGAGGCCGATCTTGTCGGCGCGTCGGCAGATACCCTCGGGGAAGCCGAGCCCGAGCTGGACGCCGGTGTCGACCTCCTCGGGGGTTGCGACGTCCTCGCCGACGAGGAAGGCCGCGCGGTTGATCATGCGGGCCTCGACGCGGAGCCAGTCGAAGTCGCCCGCGTCCTCGGGCTCGTAGTCGGCGCCGTCGCCGTCCTCGTAGTCGTAGAAGCCCTTGCCGGTCTTCTGGCCGAGGTCACCGGCCTCGACTTTCTCTTCGGTGATCGGCGGGATCGGGCTGTCGCCCTCCTTGCGGACGTGGTAGCCGACGTCGATACCGGTGAGGTCGCCGAGTTCGAACGGCCCCATCGGATAGCCCCGCTCGTGGACCATCGTCGCGTCGGCCTCGCGGATCGTCGCCTCGTCGTTCGAAACCATGAACGCGGGTTCGCCACCGAAGGGGCCGACGATCGTGTTGACGACGAAGCCGCGGACGTCCTTGCGGACGTAGATCGGCGTCTTGTCGATCGACTCGACCCACTCGTAGCCGGCTTCCGCCGCCTCGTCGCTGGTGTCCTCGCCGTAGATGACCTCGACGAGGTCCATCTTGACCGGCGGGTTGAAAAAGTGCAGGCCGAGTACGCGCTCCGAGGAATCGACGGCCTCCGCGATGTCGGAGATCGGCAGGCTCGAGGTGTTGGTCGCCAGCAGCGTATCGCCGCTGGTGTACTCCTCGAGGTCGGTGAAGATGTCGTGTTTCAGGTCCAGGTCCTCGGGCGCGGCCTCAATGACGAGATCGGCGTCGGAGACGGCCTCCTCTAAGTCCGTCGTCGTGTCGATCCGGCCGAGGACCTCTTCGGCGGAGTCCTCGAGCATCTCCTTTTCCTCGAGTTTCTCGACGCTCCACTTGATCGACTCGTAGCCGTCCTCGATGAACTCGTCTTTGATGTCACGCATCGTGACATCGTAGCCGGCCATCGCGGTCACTTCGGTGATTCCGTGCCCCATGTTCCCCGCGCCGAGTACTGCCACGCGGTCGATGCTGTCCAGTGACATGGTCGTTCCATTGCCGGGAACCGTCTTAATACCACCGAACCGAATTAGCAATGTTAAGCCCGTTGTCGGCCGTTGCACATCACGTACGTCGATTCGCGTTCATCGCGACCGTCGGTAACGGCGGTCGGGGAGCGGCCGAGCGGACGGGTCGACCGGCCGGCTCGCACGCGCCCGTTCCGCGGCGTCGACGTTTCGCGCGGACCGGCCGACCGACGTCGTGGTGGCGTGCCGGCAGTGTCCGATGGCTATCGCGACCGCTGAACGCGTGTTCCGTCCGAAGAAAACCGCCCGACGACGCGAGCCTACAGCGGTTCGTCGCCCTCTATGATCCGTTTGGCCCGCGCGGCCAGTGCCGGCACGCGGTCTTCCATCAACGGGTACATCGGGTCGTCGCTGTTGCCCTCGAGGTAACGCCGGAAGAACATCTCGCCGAGGCCCGCGAGTTTGTACACCGCGAGCGCGCGGTAGAACCGCTCGTGTTCGAACTCGTAGCCGGTCCGCGATTCCCAGCGGTCGACCAGTTCGCGGCGGGTCGGATACCCCTCCCGTTCCATGAACCGGGTGACCAGTTCCGGGAGTTCGGGATCGGGATCCTTCGCGTCGCGCCAGTACGACAGCATCCAGCCGAGGTCCGCCCGAGGATCGCCCAGCGTGGCCATCTCCCAGTCGAAGACGCCGATCAGTTCCGGCGGCGTCCCCGGCCCGAACATCACGTTGTCGAGCTTGTAGTCGCCGTGGACGAGCGTGTGTGGGTGTTCGTCGGGCACGTTATCGCGGAGCCAGTCGCCGACCTCGTGGAGGTCGGGAACCTCGCGTTCGTCTTCGGTCACTTCGAACGCCCACGAGAGCTGTTTACCCCAGCGGTCGACCTGTCGCTGCGTGTACCCCTCGGGGCGGCCGAACTCCTCGAGGCCGATCGCTTCGTAGTCGAGGTCGTGGATCGTCGCGAGCGTGTCGACGAGTTCCTCGCCGACGCGCTCACGGTGATCGGGGTCGGCGAACCGCTCCGGCTCGTCCTCCCGGAGGACGTCGCCCTCGAGTTGCTCCATCACGTAGAAGTCGCTGCCGATGACGTCGTGGTCCTCACAGGCAAGCACCGGCGTCGGTACCGGGACGTCGGTGTCGGCGACCGCGTTTGTCACTCGATATTCGCGAATGACGTCGTGGGCCGTATCGGCGGTCTCGCCCGGCGGCGGCCGGCGGATGACCAGTTCCCGGTCGCCCCAGGTGACGAACAGCGTCTCGTTGGAGTGGCCCTCCTGATGACGGGCGATGTCGTACTCGTCGACCTCGCCGAGGTGTTCCCCCAGATACGCGACCAGCGCGTCCTCGTCGACGAGGCGTTCGTAGTAGTTCTCGCTCATGGGAACCGGTGGGTGCTATGGCCGTCGTCGCGGGCCGATACGGTGTCGTTCGTGGCGGTTCGCTTTGCAGTGGGCATTGTCGTGTGCTACTATATCTCCCCCTTTACGAAAATAGTTACGCCACGAACTCTCTTTTACAATGTTTGCGGGATGGAAGTTACCATGCAACATACCGACTCGCGGACGACGCGGTGGCAACCGAGTCCGAACCGGGCGGGGCGACCGTCGGGAACGTCCTGCCCGATGTTTCGAATCGATACGCCGCTCGAGAACGCTACCCGTCTCGTGTCCCGTCGACGATTTCGAGGATTTCCTCGGGCGATTCGATCCGATAGGAGACCGCGGGGCCGTCCTCGGCACCGAAGGCGACGCCGTGCAGGCCGCTCTCGTCGGCTCCTTTCACGTCGTGATCGTAGCGGTCACCGATCATCAGCGACCGCTCGGGGGCGACGCCGGCTTTCTCGATGGCCGTCTCGAACATGGCCGGGTCGGGTTTGGTGTAGCCGACCTCCTCGGAGGTGGTGATCGAGTCGAAGTGTTCGCGGACGCCGAACCGCTCGAGCATCCGTTTTCCCTCGGCGTCGTCGACGTCGCTGACGACGCCGACGTGGAGGTCCCGCTCGGCCAGCCGTTCGATCGCCTCGACGGCTCCCGGCACCGGCTCGATCGACGCCGCGACGATCTCCTCGAACAGGGGCTCCCATTCCTCGCGGGGGACCTCCTCGCCGACGATGGCCGCGACGGCGCGGTGATAGCCCTCGCGTGCGGACCGGAACTCGGTGCCGTCGCGTTCGCGGAAGTAGTCGCCCACGGTCGTCCGCCACGTCTCGACGGCCTCCTCGACGGTTGTCTCGAGGTCGTAGCGGTCACAGAGCTGCGCGACGAACTCGGCGTGGGCGCCCTGTACCGACTCGAGCCCGAGGATGACGCCGCCGATGTCCCAGAAGACGGCCTCCCACTCGGAGTCCGTTCGGGCAGCCGCGCCATCGGCTCCATCACTGCTCATCGGCGCGCCCCCTGGCCGTCGGTCGGTTCGCTCTCGTCCGTCTCCGTACTCGTCTGGTCGAATCCGCCGCTCGCTCGCGTGGTTCCTCTCATGGGTTGGGTCCCGGCGACGGTCGGTGACCGATCGCCGTCGGATGAGTATGTGTGCAGGTGATTCGCATTCACTTAACGGTACGGTATTCATACCCATCTTTATTAACAGTTACTGCAAATAGCCAGTTGGAGCTAACAATGGAAACCAACACGCACGCAGTCGCCGGTGATCGCGTATGAGTACCGACCGATTCAGCGTCGACGGCGACGTCGCCATCATTACCGGGTCCTCGAGCGGGATCGGGAAGTCGATCGCCGAGCGGTTCGCCGCGGACGGCGTCGACGTGGTCGTCTGCTCGCGCGAACAGGACAACGTCGATCCGGTCGCCGAGGGGATCAACGAGAGCGACAGTCCCGGGCGGGCGCTGGCCGTCGAGTGCGACGTGACCGACCGCGAGGCCGTCGAGGCGCTCGTCGAGGCCACCGTCGAGGAGTTCGGCGGACTCGACGTGCTGGTCAACAACGCCGGGGCCTCCTTTATGGCCGGCTTCGACGACATCTCCCCGAACGGCTGGGAGACGATCGTCGACATCAACATCAATGGCACCTATCACTGCACCCACGCCGCCGCGGAGCATCTCAAGGACGGCGGCGGTGCGGTGATCAACCTCGCCAGCGTCGCGGGCCAGCGCGGTTCACCGCTGATGAGCCCCTACGGCGCGGCCAAGGCCGCGGTCATCAACCTCACGACGACGCTGTCCTACGAGTGGGCCGACGACGACGTTCGGGTCAACTGTATCGCGCCCGGCTTCGTCGCCACGCCCGGCGTCGAGAGCCAGATGGGCGTCTCCGCGGACGATATCGACCGCACGGACGTCGCACGGCGGATCGGCACCGTCGAGGAGATCGCCGACCTCACCCAGTTCCTCGCCAGTCCGGCCTCGTCGTACATCGTCGGTGAGACGATCACGGCCCAGGGCGTCCCGCAGATCGAAGAAGACCACGACGTGTAGCCGGCGACGCGCGCACGCCGGAGACCGGGCCGTTCGATCGGTGGTCGCCCCGCGGACGACCGCCGAACGCGGGGTCTTCACCCGCGGACGGACACGCGTTTTCGACGACACGTCTCGGAAAACGAGCGGTTTCTTCAGTCCGAGACGGACCGGTTCGTGTACCGCCACCATTATACGGGTAGGGTGACCGAAGCAAGAAAGGTCGACTGTCGGAACTCCACGTTAGACGCGGAAACGATTACTCGCTATTTAGCGGCGTCTCGAGAGTTGATCGATCGGGTACTACCCACTAATGACAGACAATTCGGATCGGTTCGACCTCGGTCGTCGACCCGTCCTCGGCGGACTCGCAGGCGTATTGGCCACCGGCGCTGCCGGCAGTGCGGCGGCGGGCGGCGACGACTATCACAACGAATCGAACGAAACAGCCGACGACCCCGTCAATGAACCGCCCGAGGCGGTGCCGGACGAGTTCGAAAACGACATCGCGATCCTGAACTACGCGCTTACGCTCGAGTACCTCGAAGCGGTGTTTTACACCCGCGGCATCCGGAACATCGACGAGGCCGCCCTCGAGCAGTTGGGACCGGAGGGGGCACCGGTCGTCAATCGCCTCCGAGTCGTTCGGGATCACGAGATCACGCACGTGGAGACGCTGGCCGAGACGATCGAAGCGCTCGGCGGCGATCCCGTCTCGAGTCCGGAGTTCGACTTCGGAACGGCCGTACGGGACCCCGCCGAGTTCGTCGCCACCGCCGCCGCGCTCGAGGACATCGGCGTCTCGGCCTACGCGGGCGCCGCGCCGTCGATCGAGAACGCGGCACTGATTCCGCCGGCGCTGAGCATCCACAGCGTCGAGGCGCGACACGCCTCCTACCTGCGGGAGCTGAGCGGCGAGATCGGGTTCCCGATGGCCTTCGACCAGCCCCGGTCTCGCTCGGAAGTCCTGGAGTTGGCCAGCGGGTTCATCGTCGAATAGCGCGCGAACGCGACGCTTGCGGCCCGGTTTTATCCGGCCCGGGGACGACCGCCTCGGCGACGCGTAAACGGCCGTCCCCACGCCGCCGGTTCCCATACACCCAAAAGGGACGGTTTCGTCTGTGGACAACGATGACAGACAGAGATGTCCACCTTCCGGTCGCTGCACAGCCGACGATCGACTCGATCGTCGACTACGCACGGACCGCCGAGGACGGCGGCTACGACTGCGCGTGGCTCCCCGAGACGTGGGGTCGGGACGGCGTGACCGTCCTCTCGGCGATGGCCGAACGCACCGAGGAGATCGATATCGGCTCGAGCATCCTCAACACCTACTCGCGATCGCCGGCCCTGCTCGGCCAGACGGCGGCGACGCTGCAGGAACTCTCCGAGGGCCGGTTCCGGCTCGGGCTCGGTCCGAGCGGCCCCGTCGTGATCGAGAACTGGCACGGCGTCGAGTTCGGCAACCCGCTCAAGCGCACCCGCGAGACGGTCGAGATCGTCCGGCAGGTCCTCTCCGGCGAGACGGTCGACTACGACGGCGACGAGTTCGACCTCTCGGGGTTCCGGCTGCGGTGTGAGCCACCGGAAACCTCGCCCCCGATCGAGGTGACGGGGATGGGACCGAAAGCCGTCGAACTCGCGGGCCGGTTCGCCGACGGCTGGCACGGCATCATGCTCACTCCCGACGGGATGGAAGAGCGCATCGCGGACATCGAACGCGGGGCCGATCTGGGCGACCGCGACCCCGACGACGTCCAGGTCACCGCCGGCGTCACCGCCTGCGCGCTCGAGGACCCCGAGGAAGCCCGTGCGCTGGCCCGCCAGCACATCGGGTTCTACGTCGGCGGCATGGGTACCTTCTACCGCGACGCCCTCGAGCGACAGGGCTACGACGAGGCCACCGAGATCTACGATTCGTGGCAGGACGGCGACCGCGAACACGCCCTCGAGCTGGTCGACGAGAACATCCTCGACGACCTCTGTGCGGCCGGCAGCCCCGAGACCGCCCGCGAGCAACTCGAGCGCTACGAGGACGTCGACGGCCTCGACGCCATCGCGGTCAGCTTCCCGCGCGGGGCCGACGAGGAACAGGTCCGCGAGACGATGAAAGCGGTCGCGCCCGAGAACTGAACCGGTTCCGAAACGGGGTTTCGGCTCCCCTCGGAGCTGCGTCGGCTGCGAACTGCTATCGCGTCCGCAGGAAGGAGTCGATTTCTGCAGCGATTACGTCCGGGGCCTCGGCGGGGCCACTGTGGCTCACACCGTCGAACTCGACGAGGCGGCTGTGTGGGATCGCATCGTGGGTCGCGCGGGCGCTCTCTCGGAGAAACCCGGGGCCGTCGGTGCCGGTCAAGACGAGTACGGGGGCGGCAACGTCCAGACTGCTCGGAAGGCGGTATCGCTCGACGGCGCGGTTCATCCGGACGACCTCCTCGGCGAGGTCCGTACACGCCGGCCAGACCGGCCACTCCGCGAGCCACGCGTCGAGGTCGTCGATCCCGTCGGGGTGGAGGACCTGTTCGACGTACCGCTTCACCGCCTCACGTCGGTTCCCCGCGTCGATGAGCGTCTGCATCCGGTCCGCGAGGTCGGCGTCCGCGCGGTAGTCGTCGGGAAGGATCGCCGGTTCATACGCGACGACTGCCGCGACCGCCGCTTTCGTCGCGGTTTCGATCGCGGTGAGTGCGCCGTAGGAGTGACCGAAGAGGACCGGCTCCTCCTCGAGTGCGTCGACGAGCGTTCGTACGTATTCGACCTCTCGGGCCAGTACCTCGTCGGCGCTGGTCTCGGTTCGATCGTCGAGACACGTCCCGAACCCCGGGCGTTGCGGGACGATCGCGGCGTATCCGTCCAGGTGTGGAACGACCGGCTGCCAGTATTCCTGAGGGGCCATTCCGCCGTGAAGGAGGATCAGCGGCGGGCCGTCACCGTGGCGCTCGTACGTTACCTCGATGCCAGCGTCGGACTGTGTCGTCTGCATGCGACACTGCGTTCGAGGCGGACCGAGCTAAGCGGTTCTCTCAGTGATGGGGGCTTTTAAATAGGCGAGGGGATGCGACCGCTTTTCGACACGTCCATTTGCACGGCGGGAAACGACGCGGTATGGGTCTCGTCGCGGAGTTCGACATCCACTGCGATGCGCTTCCGCTCGTCGGGGTTGCGAGAGCAGCGCCCGAGGCGAAGATCGTTCTCAGGCTGCAGTTCAACCACGGCGAGCGGCCGCTGTTTATCGTCACTGTGACGGGCGGTTCACGGACGGCGGTCGAGGCGGCCTTGACCGACGCCGAGGACGTCGACGAGTGGGCAGCGATCGGAACGGCCGGCTCCACGCGACGATATCAGGCGACGCCAGCGCTCAGTCTGGCGGAACAACTCGGCGATCACATCGACGACCTCGCCGGACTCGAGGCGCTTGCCACCGCCGAAGCAACCATCGAACGGATCGAAGTGACCGCCGACGGGTGGCGCCAGTCGGGGTGGTTCGCCACCCGAGCGGCGTTCGACGAGTTCTCGTCGTTCTGGCAACGAAACGCGGGGTTTCGATTGCGCCGTCTCACTCACGACGGGGCGTCAGAGCCGCCCGGCGACGGCCTCTCCGATCGCCAACGTGAGGCACTCAGAACGGCCTACGAGATGGGCTATTTCGACGTTCCTCGCCGGACGTCCTTGGATGCGATCGGGACGGAATTAGGGATCTCGGCGTCGTCGGTATCGGAGCGGCTTCGCCGCGCTCAAACGCATCTCATCGAGGAGACGGTCGCGACGACGTGGCCACCGCTTCCCGAGTAGCGGACGGCTGAATCGCTCCCCGCTGCTCGAGGCGCTGCCCGGCAGAGCGACGGGACTCCCGTTCCGGTAGCATCGCCGTCGGTACGCACCGGAAATCCGTGGTCGAAACGGACACTGCCGAGAACCGGATCGCGCCGGCCTCCCGTCGATCCCTCTCGAACGGTGGCCGCTCCGACAGCTACAAACCGTGCATCCTCCCAGTTCCTGCTATGCCCGGCAAGGTGAGTCCGGACGACCTGCTCGCGCACGTCTTCGAGCGGACGGAGACGGCCGACGAGACGGTGCTACAGGGGCCCGCGGACGGCGAGGACGCCGCCGCGATCGACTGGCCCGACGGCGAGGGGACGCTCGTGGTCAGCTCCGACCCGATCTCGCTGGCCGCCTCGGCGGTCGGCACGCTCGCCGTCTACGTCGCCTCGAACGACGTGGCCGTCTCCGGCGCGGACCCGCGCTGGCTGACCGCCGTCGTCTTGCTCCCGAGCGACGCCGACGGCAGTGCCGACGGCTCCCTCCTCGAGGGGATCGCCGACGACCTCCACGCCGCCGCCGGCGAGATCGGCGCGTCGATCGTCGGCGGCCACTCGGAGTACGTCGACCAGCTCGAGCGGCCGCTGCTCTCGCTGACGGCGATGGGGGCGACGGATCGGTTCGTCCCGACCGGCGGGGCCGAGCCCGGCGACGCGGTGATCCTGACCAAGGCGGCGGGCCTCGAGGGCTCGGCCGTCCTCGCGGCCGACTTCGGCGACGACCTCGGGATCGATCCCGAGACGCGCGAGCGCGCCGAGTCGTTCCTCGACGAGATCAGCGTCGCCCCCGAGGCCCGGCTCGTCCGCGCGGACGCGACGGCGATGCACGACCCCACTGAGGGCGGGGTCGCGGCCGGCCTGCTCGAGGTGGCCCGCGCCTCCGAGGTCCGCCTCGAGGTCGACCGCGAGGCAGTACCGGTCCGCGAGGCGACCGCGACGCTGTGCGAGGCGGCCGGGGTCGACCCGCTGCGGATCTTCGGCTCCGGCGCGCTGGTCGCGACCGTTCCCGGCGACGCCGTCGACGACCGTCTCGAGGCGCTTTCGGACGCGGGAATCGAGGCCGCCGAAATCGGCACGGTGCGGGGACTCGAGGGGGGCGACCCGGCACTCGTCCTCGACGGCGAGCCGATCACCGGGCCGATCGAGGACGACCTCTACCCGCTCTGGGAGCGGGCCGACGCGGACGACTGACTCCCGTTCCCGCCGCGGTCCGACAGCGCGCCGAGCGTCGCCTCGACCACCAGGGCTTCGGGGTCGACGACGACGTCCGCACCGGCCCGCTCGAGCGATTCGACCGTCCTACCGTCGGCGAGCGCCACGATTCGCGCGTCCGTCACCGACCGGGCGGCCGCCACCAGCCGCGTCTGATCTCGCGTCCCGGCTCCGACGAGGACCGCGTTGCAGGTGTCGAGGGCGGCGCGCTCGAGCGTCCGCTCCGCAGTCGGGTCGCCGTCGATCGACTCGACACCGTCAGGTAGCACCGCGGTCGACTCTTCGTCGGTCACGACCGTGATCGATGCCCGTCCGGCGAGCGCCGCGATCACGGGCCGAATCGTCTCGCCGGCCCCGAAGACGACGACCCGCGATCCGTCGTGGAGCCACCCGTCGTGATCGTCACCGACCGCTCGATTCCCGCGCCTCGTCGCGCGTCGGCCGGCCCGCGCGAGACGCGCCTCGACCGCGGGACCGAGCAGACTGCCGGCCGTGGCCGCGAGCGTCGCCGGACCGAGGACGACCAGCGAGACGGCGAACAGCCGCGCCGCCTCGGTTCTCGCGTGGACGTCGCCGTAGCCGACCGTACTCGCCGTCACGACGGTGAAATACACCGCGTCGACGACGCCCTCGACCCCGTCGAACCCGCTTCGGAGCGCGTACGCACCGGCCGTTCCGTAGCAGCAGACGCCGACGATTGCAAGCAGCGCGCCGACCTGGGTCGCGTTGAGGTGGCTCGCACGCGTGAACCGTCGGCTCGCCGTTACGAGAACGACGAGCCCGCCGATCGAGAGGAGTACGAGCGGGAGAGAGAGCGCCCGGAACTGGGCGACGCCATGTGCCCCGGAGAGAAAGACGAGGCCCACGGCAACGAGATACGCCACCCGGTAGCCACGGCGCATTCCCCAGACGGTGACGAGCAACGCGAAGCCGACGACGGTCCCGCTGAACTCCGCCGCGGTCTGGAGATCGGCGAGCGAGCCGCCACCCTCGAGGGCCGGTCGGGTGAGAATCGCACCGATTCCGGTTGCGATCGACGTGAGTGCGATTACGGTGACGATCACGATCGCGACGCGGCCGCCGGGCCGACGCGGATGAAACGCCTCGAGCATACTGCTCCTACGCTCGCACCGGCGGTAAATCCCCGTCGGTCCCGGCACACCGGAGACGTGGGCGAGTTCGCGACCGACGTCGTAGTGACTGCCTGCCGACAGTACGAACGTCCCGCGGACGCCGATCCCGAACGGGATCGATTCACGACCGCGTCGACTCGAGCGGGCCGATCTCGAGTTGCCCCACGGCGGCCGGTACGAGAAAGATGCCAGCGACCAGGATCGCGTACAGGACGACCAACAGCGGTTCGACCGTCGTGACGATGGACTCGAGTCCCCGAACGAGCGCGACGAACCCGACGCCGACGACGAGGACGACGGCCGCCTCGAGTCGGGAGCGCAGCGCCGGCAGGGCGGACAGTCGCCGCGAGCCCAGCAGCCCGCCGAGCGCGCCCCCGAGACCGAGCAGGGCGTCTTCCCGTCCGCCGGCGATGACGAACGCGGGCGCCGAGAGGGCGAGCGCGATCGCGAACCCGATCGTTGGATCGCCGCGCGTGACCCGGTCCATGGCGGCGACGAAGGCGACCCCGAGCGCCGCGCCGACGATCACGTCACCCAGATAGTGGACCCCCAGGACGACCCGCGAGAGCGAGACGAGGGCGACAAGCGCCGCGGCGGCCGCCAGCGCCCGCGGGTCACCCGCCCGGTCGTACGCCGAGACGAGGCCGCCGTAGACGACCGCCGCAGCGAAGGCGTGCCCGCTCGGAAAGCCGTAGCCCTCGCGCTCGCCCTCGAGGGGGATCGGCATGACGTCGGCCGGCGGTCTGGGGAGGGCAAACAGCGCCTTGAGCGAGAGCAACAGCGCCAGTCCGGCCACCGCGTAGCTGATCACGAGCGCGCTGCGGCGGCGATCGACACACCAGAACAGCACGGCGAGCAAAACCATGAGCGCGGTCGTCCCGCCGAGTTCGGTCACGAAGACGACGAGCTCCGCGTACTCGTTCGGGACGACGCCGCGTATCGCTTCGCTCTGGGCCTCGAGTCGCATCTCGGCTGGCACGTGACGCGTCGGCTACCTAAACGTTCGTTTCGACGGACGCGTCTCGTGGACCTCGCGCCGGCGATCGCGTCGGACCGGTGTCGCCGATCGGTACCCCCGGACCCGCCGGAACCACTTTGATAGCAGGTCCCATTTGGCCGGATAGAGGCCCAGTATGTGCGACACACGACACCGCGAGCGATCGCCGAGGGTGCGGGAGATCGAGTTCGACATCACTGCGCCCGCGTATCCGTTCGTCCGGGCGTCGGCCGAGCTCGAGTGTCGCGTCGAACTGGCGGAGATGATCCCCCGCGGGAACGGGTGCTACGCCGAGTTCTTCACCGTGGCCGAGGCCAAGCCGTCCCGGGTCGCGGACCTCGCCGACGACCACGAGAGCGCCGACGTTCGGTCCCTCCGCGAACACGAAAGCGGCGCGCTGCTCGAGTTCCTCGTCGCCGGGGACTGCCCCGCGGTGGAACTCGCCGAGCTGGGGGCGCTGCCGCGGACGGTTCGAGGCAGCGACGGGGACGGCCGGATCGTCGCCGAAGTACCGCCGCGGGACGACGCCGGTGAAATCACGGACGTGTTCCTCGAGCGCGTGCCGGAAGCGACGTTCGTCGCGAAGCGGGAGACCGACGCGCTCACGACGCCGTTCAGCCGGACCGCGTTCCGGCAGGAACTGCGCGCCCGACTCACCGACCGCCAGCGGGAAGTCCTCGAGGCCGCGTTCGAAGCCGGCTACTACGACTGGCCCCGCGAGTGTTCGGGCGAGGACGTCGCGGCCGAACTCGGCATCGCGTCGCCGACGTTCTCCCAACACATCCACGCCGCCGAGCGCAAACTCCTCGCGATGGCCTTCGAGGACAGGGCCGACGACGAGGCCAACTGACCGCCAGGACGCGGTCGATCGCCGGCCGTTCGATCAGTCGGACGGAGCGACGACGATCCGTCCGTCTCCATAGACCGCGACCACACAGCCCTCGTAGGAGAGCGAGAGTCGCTCCGGCCGCGCTCGCGGCCGTCGATCGAAGAGCCGGTCGACGGCGGTCGTCTCGACCGCCTCGTACAGCGGCTGCATGGTCGTCGGATCAGTGCCTCTGACGGCTGCAACCGCCCGAACGATCGAGGACGATGGCGTGTCCGCATCGTCCCAGTCGTACCGTGCGGTATACGTCTCGTCGTCGCGCTCGAACGCCGGGCAGTCGCCCGCCGCGGCGGTGTCTCGCTGAGTCATCTGAATCACCGGGCTGCCGCGTTTATATCGACGCGGGCGAGGTGGTTAGTAGCGATACCTATAGCTCATGGGCAGAATGTCAGTCTACTTACTACCGGTGGGCCCGTTACTGCCGCGCCCACTCGAGCATCCGCTCGTAGACCGGATCGCTCGCGAGCGCCGACGAGTCGCCGACCAACACCAGCGCCCGCTTGGGCCGTGTCAGCGCGACGTTGATCCGCCGGTAGTCCTCGAAGATCGGCCCCTCGAGCGAGCCGGTCGCAGTGAACGAGACGATGATGACCTCCTGGCTCGAGCCCTGGAAGCGGTCGACGGTGTCGACGGTGACGTCGTCGGGGACCGTACTCGAGATCTCCGAGACCTGTGCTCGGAACGGGGCGATGACGCCGATCTCCGACCGGTCGAGGCCAGCCGCCTCGTAGCGCTCGATCAGGTCGGCGATTCGTGCGGCCTCCTCGCTGTCGGTATACTGGCTCCGGTCGCCTTCGACGTCGACGAACGAGACGGGATCGGACAGGGTCTCGGGCAGGGCGTCCCGGGAGACGCCCTCGAGGTCGTCCAGCGTTCGTCCGGCGACCTCGGGCGTCGCCGGCCGTAGCTGTCCGTCGTAGAACTCGGTGGAGGCGAAGACCTGAATGCGCTGGTTCATCCGGTACTGGCGATCGAGCATGACGCCGGCGTCGGGGTAGCGCTCGACCAGGCGCTCGAACAGCGACTCGGTGAGGTCGTTCTCGGCGCGCACGACGGGCGGCAGCTGCTCGTGGTCGCCCACCAGCACGAACCGCTCGGCGAGGTTGATCGCCGCGCAGGTCCCGGGCTCGGTCAGCTGGGCGGCCTCGTCGACCAGTGCGGCATCGAAAGCCTGCTCTTTCATGATCCGCGAGCCGCAGGTCGCGGTCGTCGCCGCCACCACCTGCGCGTCCTCGAGTTCGGCGACCCGATCGGCGGGCTCGCCCGCCCGTTCGAGGCGGTAGGGCTCCATCTCGTCGCTGACCCCGCTCTCCGACCCCACGCGGACGACGTCGACGGCTTCGCCGTCTCCACTCCGTTGCGTCTCCGACGCAACGCTGTCCTCGTCGATGACGTCCTCGAGTTGCTCGAGTAGGGCCTCCAGAGCGTTGTCGACGGCGCGATTCGTGAAGGCCGACAGCAGGACGCGCTCGCCGCGTTCGACCATCGCGCGGATGGCCCGGGCGATGGTGTAGGTCTTCCCGGTCCCCGGCGGGCCGTGGATCAGCGCGCAGTCCTCGGCACCGACGGCTTTCCGAACAGCCTCGTTCTGGCGCTCGTTGTTGTCGATGAAGGTCTCCTCGATCGCTTCGAACTCGGGCTCTGCGCGGCCGAACAGGACGTCCTTGCGCCGTTCGTCGCCTTTCAGGAGCGCGTCGTGCATCGCGACGAGCAGCCGGTCGGTCGTCAGCTCGGAGGGGTAGACATCGAGCCGGGTGACCGCGACCGGCTCGTCCGCCGTGATCACGACCTCGTCGTCGAGTCGCTCGATCCGCGCGAGTTCCGAGTCGCCCCGAACGGGGTCCCCGTCGCTGGCCAGCACCAGATCGCCCTCCCGGAGCTTCGAGTTCGCGCCGCCGGTCCGGCGCGCCCGCAGCTCCCAGCGACCGCCCTCGAGCGGCCGTTTTGCGACGAACTCGAGGTCGATCAGCGCGCGGTCGTCGTCGGCCCGTTCCTGCGCGGTCTGTTCCCAGAGCTTGGCGTACTCGCGGTGGACCTCGCGCCGTTCCTCCTCGATCGCTCGGTAGAAGCGATCGAAGTACTCGCGTTCCTTGGCCGGCAGCGCCTGCCCGATCTGGCCGGCCTTCGACTCCTGATCCAGCCGCCCGGAGACGACCATGCAGGTGTCCTGTTCGAAGCAGTACTCGCATTTCGCGTCGGCCTCGTAGCCGGTCGGGATCTCGCCGGCCATCTCTTTGGCCGCGATCTCGTTGCGCAGGCGGACGACGTACTTCAGTAGCCCGTCGCCCATCGAGAACTCCTTGGCGGGGGTCAGGTCGCCGGTCTCCTCGTTGCGATCGAGCGCCGAGTTCTTCGTGTAGAGCAGCGTGCCGGTGTCGACGTCGCCGCCGTGTTCCTCGAGCAGGAGTGCGTAGCAGGCAGCCTGCACCTTGTCCTTGAACCGCGGTTCCTTCTTGAGGTTCTTGCCGGTCTTGAGTTCGACCGGCACGCCCCGGCGGACGGCGTCGGCCCGGCCTCGAATGCCGAAGGTCTCGCTGATGAGCAACTGCTCGGAGCGCCAACTGTCTTCCTCGGTGAGCCGGCCCTGCTCGAGCCAGCCCTCGATCGCTTTGGCGTTCTCCCGGATCTCCTCTTTGACCGCGTCGGGCGTCTCGCCTAACAGCCCCAACTGGAGGCCTCGCTCCTCGACGCGGGCGTCGATCGACTCCTCGAGGTTGCGCCCGCGAAGCAGGTCGCCGAAGACCTCGTGGACGAGCGTCCCTTTCACCACGGGGTAGTTCAGCGGCACCCCGGAGAGCTTGTTCAGGTAGTAGAGCCGGGGACACTCCACCCAGTTGCGGATCGAGGTCACGCTGACGAGAAAGGAGGGTTCGACGACGACGTAGGACTCGCCCGTCGTCGCGTACTTGGTCTCGCCCTGATACTCCTCCTCTTTCGCGTTCGTCACGACCAGTTCCATCCCCGGCTCGAGCAGCTCGGCCGACTCGGTCCACTTGTTCCAGAGCGTCACCGTCGTTTCGCGGCCGTCCGCGACGGCCGCCGTGCCGCCGTCGCTGCGCGTCGGCGTGGCGTCGCCGGTGGGCTTGTCGTCGGTCGCGAGCCGGACCGGGACCTCCGCGAGATCGCTTTCGCCGTAGCTCGTCGACACCGTTCGCACGTCGACCTCGCCGGCGACGGTTCCGCGTACGTACACAGCTATCGTCACGAGCGAGCGATCAAAAACGCTATCGGTCCCGGTGGCGACCGGCTCGTTTCCCCGCTCGCGGGACGCGATGCCCACGATAACATTCACTTACCGGCGTTCCCGGGTTTCGTTCCCGGCCGGCCGCGAGTGGAACGGACGGGCCGTTTTTGCGATCAGGCCCCGAACGTCCGGTACTATGAGTGACCCGAACGGCGACGATCGTCGGCGGGGCGACGGGCCCGGGGCCGGCGACGAGCCGCCGACCGACAACGGCCCGATCAACCGACCGGAATCGGCGTCGGCCGACATCGACTCGGGGACCGGGGTCGGTGACGGAGAGCGGCCCGGCGGCCGCGACCCGCGAGACGAGTCGACGCAAGTCGCCAGCGAGGAGCGCCGGCGCAAGACCTCGGTCGTCAGTCTGCTGGTCGCCGTCCTCGGCGCGTGGGTCGCCCTCTCGGTGCTGGTCTTCCAGAGCGGTGGCGCTCCCGCGTCCAACGACGTCCTCGTCGGACTCGCGGTCGCGCTGGCTGCCGGCTACAACTACTATCGGGTGACGAACGACATCCCGCTCAGCCCCGCCATCGCCTCGCTGGTCGCCCTCCTCGGGATCTGGCTGATCGTCTCGGCCGCCCTGCTCGGGATGACCGGCGGGCTGTTCTGGAGTACGCTCGTGACCGGGCTCTTGATCGCCGGGCTCGCGGGGTACAACGCCTACGAGGCCCGCGAGGCCCGAACGGTCGCGACCGACTCCGGCACGGGGATCTAAGGGTCGGCCTCGAGCCGGCGAAGCCGGTGTTCGGCGGCGTGATGGCCCATCGCGACGACCGAAAAGGCGACCATGACGACGGCGAAGCCGACCGAGACGATCGGTGAGACGCCGTTGACGTACCCGTTCCAGAGCTGGCCCAGCGCCAGCGCCAGCGGGGCGATCGTCAGCAGCGAACTCTTGGCGGGTGCAGCGCGGAACAGATCGACGAGCGACGGTGAGCGACGAGTGGACATAGGGAAAGCGTCGGTTACCGTCTCTGTCGGCGGGGCCAGTGTATTCCTTTCGGTTCCGGAACGGTCCGTTGCGGGGCGTAACAGTCCGTTCTCGGCGTCTTTCGGTGGAACCGATACGTTCATTCTGCCGGCGATCCAACCCTCGCCTATGCGGATACGCGAGTGGCAGGACGTACTCGAGGACGTCACGGAGCGCGACGTCGATCCGGAGGACTGGCGCGCAGTCGCCGGCGACCGCGCCGGCGGCGTCGGCGAAGACATGTACCTCGCGCATCCCCGGGCCGGCGTCTTCTTCCTGAAAACGTACGCGAAAAACCCATTCGAGGTACGGGGTGTCGGCACCCGCGTCGCCCGGAACATCGACGACGAGATCGGGTCGTTCATGCCCGAGAGAGAGTCGGGCGGCCGCTTTGCGGTCCAGTCACCCCCCGAGGACGAGGAGCAGGCCGAGACGGTCGGCAAGCGCCTCGAGACGGTGCTGGAAACCCACGCGGACGCGCCGACCCGACCCCAGGACCTGTTCGACGACGTGATGGAGGCGCTCGAGAGTCCCGCGTTCGGCCCGATGGAGTACGATCAGTACGACCGACCCGACGACCTCGCGGCCCTCGCCGACCGCTTCGAGGAGGCCGACGAACTGCTCGACGCCGAACTCGAGGACCTGATCGAGACCGACGAGGTCGATCGCGGCTTCATGTAGCGGTCGGGACCGCGGTCGAGGCGTTCGCGTTCAGTACGGATCGTATTCCGCGACGGAGAGGACCGGCTGCACCTCGTCGTCCCAGAAGTGTTTCTCGGCGGTCGCGAACGTCGCTCCGTGTTCGCGAGCGATCGCCGCGATGAGCGCGTCCGGGTGGTCCGCCGGGACGCCTCGATCCAGCAATTCGCTCTGCAACGATGCGGCCTCGTCGGCCGTCCGTGCGGTCACGTCGAGTACGTCCATCGACGACGTGACGGCCCGTCGAATCGCGTCCGGGGTGCCGTCGATGTAGCCGTGTACGGCACCCATGTACGCCTCGTAGAGGACTATCGCCGGCACTCCCCACGCCTCCTGTTCGTACCGCTGCAGGAAGCGACGAGCGTCGTCGGTTCCGTCGAGATAATCGCTGAGAAGATTGTTATCAAGTACGAGCATCTACTTTGATTCCTCGATTCGGTCCCTCGTTCCCGCCCGCAACTCTTCTCGCATCGTCTCCAGCCCCGCCCGCGTTTCCGTGTCCGTTTCCGAAAGGACGCCGAACCCGGCCCACTTGTCGCCTTCCGTGAGTCGTAGAATCACGTCCTCGTAGCTTTCGTCCTCACGCTTATGGAGATCCAGTCGGTCTTTCGCTTCGTCCGAAACGCGGATCGACGTGTCTCCCATGTATGGGAATACGTATGCGTATGCAAAACACTTTCCCTCGTTCGAGACCGCTCCCGCATCCGCGTCCGATGGCTCTTTGAAAACGGCCGTCGAGGATACAGCCATGTCAGCGACCGCGAGCCCCGAGGCCGTCGTCCGCGACTACTACGACACGCTCCGGAACGGCGACCCCCTCGAGCCGTACTTCCTCGCCGACGAGTCGACGGTGAAGTTCGGCATCAGCGAGTCGCTGTTCGGCGGCGAGGTTATCCGTTCGGCCCTCGGGGAACAGACCGAAACGACCGCCGACTGGACGATCGAGAGCCGCCGCCTCGTCGTCGATCGGCGCGAGGCGGTCGCGACCTTCGCCGACGAGGTGACGATGGCCTGGACCGACACGGAGGGCGGCGACCGACGCCGATTCGACAGCCGCTGGAGCGGGACGCTGGTTCCCGCAGGCGACTCGAGCGCGCCCGACTGGCAGTTCGCGCTCATGCACGTCAGCGCCCCCCACGAGCTATGAGCGGGCGGGGTCGGGAGCCGTCAGGCTCGAGCGGCGTCTCGGACGCAGCCACCCAGCTCAAGGTCGCTTTCGTGTTGCTGGTCGGCCTATCCGGCGGGCTGGTCGCGTTTCAGGGCGAGGCGTCGCCGGTCGTGATCGTCGCGGCGATCCTCGGTGGCATCGTCGCCGGGAGCGCGTTGCTCTGGTACCTGATCTGGATCACGACCGGCTGAACGCGTCCGGGCGACCACCACGCGAGGGAAAACGGGAGATTCGGGTCAGCGGTCGACGCGCCGGAGCCACGTCCCCGGCGCGTCGAGTTCGTCGTGGCTCGGCAGGTACTCCGGCCCCTCCCAGACGAGACTGGCCGTCTCGAGGTCCCGGACCGCGACGACGTGTTCGAAGAAGTCCTTGCCGCGTTCGTACTGGCGCTCTTTCAGCCCCAGGCCGAGCAGCCGCCGGAAGACCTTCTGGATCGGGCCCCGGCCCTGCCGGCGCTCGTCGAGTTTTCGCCGCAGGTCCTCGTACTCGTCGTCGAAGGCGTGGTCCATCAGGAGTTCGGCGTACCCCTCGACGACGGTCATGGCGGCGTCGAGATCACGGAACGCCTCGCGGTCGAACGATCCCTCCGAGAGGTTGGCGATCCCGTCTTCCATGCGGGTCTCGAGGTGGTCCGAGAGCCACGGCGCGGCCCCGAACTCGGCGGCGTGGGTCACCTCGTGGAAGGCGATCCAGCGGCGGAATCGATCGGCGTCGACGTCGAGTTGGTCGGCCGCGTTGAGGATGTTCGGTCGGACGAAATACAGCGCGTGGTCGTCGGTCGGGGCGTCGGCGAGCAACAGCGGATCGTACTGACCGAGGACGTTCCGCCCGAGAAAGGAGAGCATGACCGTCATCGTCCCCGTGTTGATCGTCCGCGCGATCCCAGGGAACGTACCGGTGTGGGTCTCGAGGGCGCCCATGACCCGTTCGAAGGTGGCGACGTTGGCGTCGATCCAGTGGTGGCGGTTCTGGATCTCGATCGTCTCGGGGACGTCGAATTCGGCCCCGGAGACGGCGCGGACGGCCGCCCTGGCGTCTCGCACGTCGTGGGCGTAGGCCTCGCGTTCGCCGGTCTCGAGCGCGAGCGAGCCGGGGTCGGTCGCGGCCTTGGCGGCCTCCGCGGCGGATCGCCAGTCGATCGCGTCGTCACCGGATGCCCCGGCGACTGCCCGGGCGCTACGATAGAGATTCACGACCCCAAATAGGGGAAGGACCCGCAAAAGCGTTCGGCTCAGTGGAGCCGATTCACCGCCGGTCGGTCCGACGCCGGCCGGCGATCAGTCAGGTGGCGATCAGTTGACGATGACGTCGGGTTCCTCGTCGGCCTCGAGGTCGGACTCCTCGTCGTCGCCGCGGAACTTCTTGGCGGCCGCGGCGATACCGACCAGAACGACCAGTGCGACCAGCGCGCCGACGGCACTTTTCCCGCTCCCACCGGACTCCTCGTCGCTTTCGTCGGATTCAGTCTCGAGGTCGGCTTCGGACGCCGATTCCGTGGATCCGATCGGCAGTGCTTCGCCGACCGAGCCGAGGCCGATCTGGGGGGTGTCGATGTGCAACTCTACGAGGGTGAACTTTTTATCTCCCATGAGCGGACGGTCCACGAGTACACACTTAGCCGTTTGGTTAGGTATGGGGTAGCAGTAGCGTACGGGCCGGCTACCCCTCGAGTCCCGGACCCGACCGTTCGCGGTTCATGGTTCCCTAATTGATAAACTACAACCGCTTTATACCGGAACGAAACACTAGTTCGCGTATGAACCTGCACGATCCCACCACCCGCTGGGGAGTGGGCCTCGCCAGCGGTGCCCTCATCGCCGCCATCGCGGTGCTGTTTCTGGACGGAACGACGCGACTGCTCGTTCTGGCGCTCGCCGTCTTCGATGCGGTCTCGACGCCACAGTTCCTGAAACACGCCGCCGCGGAATCGGCGGACCGGTGAGAGCGCGTTGCCGACCGTCCCGACACCAGTCAGCTTGCTATCAGTAACAGCCGCGGGATCCGCAAGACCGGGTGGGAAACATCGTGTTATTCGCCGCTGAACGGCCCTCGTCGGAGCCGGGACCGGTACGATTAAGTGTCCATCACCAGCCGTGTTGCGTATGAGTGGACGACCGCTGGACGTCCTCGAGGCGTCGCTCGGCGAACGCGTCACGGTACGACTCAAGAGCGGCGACGAGTACGTCGGCGATCTCTCCGGGTACGACCAGCACATGAACCTCGTCCTCGAGGACGTGACGATCCCCGTCGAGGGCGTCGATCAGGAGGCTCCGGCCGAAGACACAACCATTATACGCGGCGACAACGTCGTCTCGATTACTCCATGACTGGTGCAGGAACCCCGAGCCAAGGAAAGAAGAATAAGACGACCCACACCAAGTGTCGTCGCTGCGGAGAGAAGTCCTACCACACCAAAAAGAAGGTCTGCTCGTCGTGTGGCTTCGGCAAGTCATCGAAGCGCCGCGATTACGAGTGGCAGTCGAAGTCCGGCGACAACTGACCGGTCTCTCTTTCGTCGTTTCCTCTCGTCTTCCGATCCGACAGCCCCGGCGTCGTCGCCGATGCCGGGACGCGCGACGCCGATGGACAACCCTTAGTTCGCCGCCCCGAAGGATCGCGTATGGAGACGACTGACGCCGTCGCGGGGCTCGAGTGCGTCGACTGCGGGACCGTCATCGAGGCCACCGCCGAGGCCCACCGATGTCCCGAGTGTGACGGTCCGCTCGACCCGCGCTACGACTACGACGCGATCGACCTCGATCGCGAGACGCTCGAGGGTCGGCCGGCCGACTCGCAGTGGCGCTACGCCGAACTGCTGCCGTTTGCCCGCGAGACGGCGGTCACGACCCGGGAGGGCGCGACGCCGCTGGTCGACTGTCCCGACCTGGCCGACGAACTCGGCGTCGAGCAAGTCCTGCTCAAAGACGAGGGACGGAACCCGACGGGCTCGGTCCGCGACCGCGGCGCGTCGCTTGCGGTCACGGCCGCGACCCGGAGCGACGCCGACGACGTCGCGCTCCCGTCGACGGGCAACGGCGGTCAGGCCGCGGCGGCCTACGCGGGCCGGGCCGGCCTCGAGTCCCACGCCTACCTCCCCTCGCGCTCGGGCTTTACGAACAAGGCGATGGTCAACGTTCACGGCGGCGACATGAACGTGGTCGGCGGTCGCTACGGCGACGCCGTCGGCGCGTACGAGGAGGCGCTCGCCGAACACGACGACTGGTACTCGCTGCGAGCCTTCGAGACGCCCTATCGCCACGAGGGGATCAAGACGCTGTTCTACGAACTCGTCGAAGACCTCGAGTGGACGGTTCCGGACGCGATCTGTTATCCGACGGGGATCGGGACGGGGATCGTCGGCCTCGCCAAGGCCGCCCGCGAGTTCGAGGAACTGGGACTGATCGACGAGATGCCCACACTCTACGCCGCGCAGGCGTCGGGCTGTGCCCCGATCGCGGACGCCGTCGCCGACGGCCGTGACGACCTCGACCCCGTCGAGCGCCCCGACACCATCTGTGGCGAACTCGAGATTCCGGACCCGCCGGCCGGCTCGTGGGTCCTCGAGGCGCTGCGTGAGACCGACGGCGACGCGGTCGCGACCGACGACCCCGACATCCTCGAGGCGGCCGTGCGGGTGGCCCAGACGACCGGCCTCGAGCCGACCCCGAGCGCGGCGGCGGCTGCCAGCGGCGCGTGGGAACTCGCCGACCGCGGTGCGTTCGACGGCGACGAGACGGTCGTGATCGTCTCGACGGGCGCGGGCAACAAGGAAGCCGACGTGTTGCGCAGTCACCTGATGGGACAGGGCATTTAGACAGCACCCAGTACCGAGTAATACCGCCGAATACAGCCGGTATAACCGCTATCGGGCGCCCAGTTGGGCACGGCGAACCGAACGCTTTCACCGACAGAGCCTTGACTCCGAGACGAGTAGACGAACCGAGTTCAAATGTGTGAACATTCACCAGAGTGTTCGAACGGGGTCACGTGCCAGCTCGTCCTCGAGAACGGTGAGACTGGCCTCGAGACCGCCGAATACTACTGTAAGGCACACCTGGTGCTGCGGATCTGGGAGGTCGAGAACGACAGCTCGATGCGGGCCGTCAGCGCTGAACAGCTGTAGGCCGGATCGGCCTCGCTCGACCCGCTTGCTGCCGATCACGGCTCGATCGTCGCGACGGAATCAGCCCGTTCGCGACCCGGAGGTGGACCCGATCGCGCCCGAGGGCCGCGGCGCGCTCGAGTCGACCAACGACGCACTCGAGCCGGCCGGGCCACTGCCCCCACCGTGTGACCGCGTCCCTCGCGACGGGGTCGTTCCGTAGCGTTTTTGCTGGTTGTCGGGAAACGACGCGGTATGACTGCCCCCTGGGACGATTGGAACCACGTTCTCAAGCTCGATCCGGACAAGGAGCTGCCCGAGGGCGTGACCTACGGTGACCTCTGTGCGACCGGAACGGACGCCATCGAGGTCGGCGGGACCATGGGTATCACTGAAGAGAACATGAGCGCCGTCATCGAGGCCTGTGCCGAACACGACGTTGCTCTCTATCAGGAGCCGTCCAACCCCGAAGTCGTCCTCGAGGACGACGCGCTGGACGGCTATCTCATTCCGACTGTGTTCAACGCCGGCTCGCCGTTTTGGATCACCGAAGCCCACAAAGAGTGGGTCCGCCTCGAGGGCGAACTCGATTGGGAGCGGACGACGACGGAGGCCTACATCGTGATGAACCCCGAGGCCGACGTCGCGGAGCTGACCGAGGCCAACTGCGACCTGGGTGCCGACGACGTCGCTGCCTACGCGACCGTCGCGGAACACATGTTCGGCCAGGAGATCGTCTACGTCGAGTACTCGGGCACCCTCGGCGACGAGGGCGTCGTCCAGGCCGCCGGCGAGGCGACCGACGAGTCGACGCTGTTCTACGGGGGCGGCATCCACGACTACGACTCCGCGTACTCGATGGCCCAGTACGCCGACGTTATCGTCGTCGGCGACCTCGCACACGACGAGGGGATCGAGGCGGTCCGCGAGACCGTCGACGCGGCCAACGACGCGTAACGACACACCGGACCGGTTGGTAAACCCGACAGTAGCCTCAACTGTTTTATCGCTTCGCGGTGGACGACCCCGCATGAGTCTCCACGTCGCCTTCGAGGCGTCGTCGCCGTCGCTGGTCCTCGCGCCGACCTTCGACGCCCTCCCCTCGCTCGAGGTCGACCTCGAGCGCCAGTACGCCCTCGACCCCGACCGCCCGATCGCGTTCTGCTGGCTCCGCTGTCGGGACCGCGACTGGCTCGAGCGGGCGCTGGCCGCCGACCCGACGGTCGCACGGTTCGACAGGATCGCCGGCGGGGATGGCCGCGACCTCTACCGGTTACAGCGAAGCGAGACGAACGTCGTCGGGGCGTACCGCCAGTGGGTCGCGGCCGGCGGCGAGTTGCTCGAGTGCCGGGGCACGGACGGTCGCTGGAACGTCGAGATGCGGTTTCCCGACCGGGCATCGTTCGGCCGGTACCACGACTTTCTCGTCGACGAAGGCGTCTCCGTCGAACTCCGCCGACTCGCCGAGACCGACGCTCGCTCGCGACGGGCCGGCGACCCCACGCTGACGGACCGCCAGCGGGAGGCACTGTCGCTGGCCCACGAACGCGGCTTCTTCGAGGTCCCCCGCGAGACGGACTTAGCCGAGATCGCTTCCCAACTCGAGATTTCGAATCAGGCGGTCAGCGAACGGCTGCGACGCGGACAGGCTCGGCTGGTCGAGTCCCACGTCGTCGACTGAGTCCGCCCGATCCCGGACTATTCGACGATCAGTTCCCGCAGGCGAGGGAGCGCCTCGGTCACGTCCTCGCGGACGACCGCGTCGGCGACGTCGTCACACGGGGTCGACTCGAGGTTGACGATCCCGACGGTCCCGCCGGTCGAGGCGGCAAGCCGGGGCAGCGACGCGGCGGGTTCGATGACCAACGAGGAGCCGATCGCGAGGAAGGCGTCGCTTTCGCGCGCAAGCGACCGGGAACGCTGGAGGACCGCACCGGGCAACTGCTCGCCGAAGAGGACCACGTCGGGTTTGAACACGCCGCCGCAGTCGCAGGTCGGCGGCAACTCGCCGCCGGCCGCCCGCTCGAAGATCGGGTCGCCGTCCGTGCGTTTCCCACAGTCCGTACAGCGGACCCGCTGGGAGTTGCCGTGTAACTCGAGGACCGTCGGCTCGTCGGCCGTCACGCCGGACCCGCCGTCCGCTTCGGCGTCGTTCCCCTCGTCGACCGCCGCCGCGGCGTCGCCGTGGAGGCCGTCCGTGTTCTGGGTCAGGACCGCCTCGAGGTGGCCGTCCCGTCCCATCGCAGCCACGGCCTCGTGAGCGGCGTTCGGCTCGAACTCGCCGTCGAACATCGCTCGCTGGAGGTCGACTCGATCGGCCCAGAACCCCTCGGGATCGCGCTGGAACCGGCCGTACGCGAACTGCCCCTGATCGAACTGTTCCCAGACGCCGTCGTCACCCCGGAACGTGGGCACGCCCGACGGCGCGGAGATGCCCGCACCGGTAAAGGCGACGGCGGTGTCCGCGTCCCGAACCGCGGTCGCGAGTCGCTCGAGGTCGTCCATACGGGTCGTATCGTTTCCGATGCGGCAAAACGTTACCCTCGATCCGAACGGCTGGGCTTAAGTTGCGCCTGCGTGAATCGAGTGGTATGCAGGACAGAACCTACACGGCCGACGCCGAGCCGGGCGACCACGTCACCGTCGCCGGCTGGGTCCACGAGATCCGCGACCTCGGGGGCATCGCGTTCCTGATTCTCCGAGACAGCTCGGGCAAGATCCAGATCAAGTTCGAGAAAGACGAGATGGACGAGGAGTTAGTCGAGACGGGACTCGACGTCTCCCGCGAGAGCGTCATCAAGGTCTCCGGCGACGTCGAGGAAGAGCCCCGCGCGCCGACGGGCGTCGAGGTCACGCCCGAGTCGCTCGAGGTCGTCGCCCCCGCCGACCCCGAACTGCCGCTCGACCCCTCGGAGAAGGTCGACGCCGACCTCTCGACCCGACTGGACAACCGCACCCTCGACCTTCGCAAGGAGGAGGTCCAGACGGTCTTCGAGATCCGTTCGGACGTGCTGCGTGCGGTCCGTGACCAGTTCCGCGACTACGATTGTACGGAGATCAACACGCCGAAGATCGTCGCGACGGGGACCGAGGGCGGGACGGAACTGTTCCCGATCACCTACTTCGGCGAGGAGGCCTTCATGAACCAGTCGCCACAGCTGTTCAAGCAGCTGGTCGCGGGCTCGAACGTCGAGCGGGTCTTCGAGATCGGCCCGATCTTCCGCGCGGAGGAACACAACACGCCGCGGCACCTGAACGAGGCTACCTCGATCGACTTCGAGGGCGCGTTCTGTGACCATACCGACGCCATGGACGTCGCCGAGGGCATCGTCAAAGCCGCCTACGAGTCCGTCCAGGAGAACTTCGGCGACCAGCTCGAGGAACTCGACCTCGCCGAGGACTTCGCGGTTCCCGAGGGCGACTTCCCGCGTATCAGCTACGAGGACGCCCTCGAGCGCATCAACGCCACGGGCGAACTCGACGAGCAGCTCGTCTGGGGCGACGACCTCTCGACGCCGGCCGAGGAGGCCCTCGGGCAGGACGTCGGCGGCCACTACTTCATCACCGATTGGCCCAGCGAGATCAAGCCGTTCTACATCAAGGACCACGACGACGATTCCGAACTGTCGACCGGCTTCGACCTCATGCACCCGCGGATGGAACTGGTCTCGGGCGGTCAGCGCGAACACCGCCACGAGAAGCTCATCGAGGGCTTCGAACAGCAGGGGCTCGACCCCGACCAGTTCGAGTACTACACCAAGATGTTCAAGTACGGCATGCCGCCCCACGCCGGCTTCGGCCTCGGCGGCGAGCGCCTGCTCATGACGATCCTCGGGCTGGACAACATCCGGGAAGCGGTGCTGTTCCCGCGTGATCGCCAGAGACTGAGTCCGTAGGACGACGTCTCTGGGAGCGCGTGGAAACCACGAGCGCGTAGCGCGAGTCGGTTTCCTCGAGATCGTCAGCGTTTGTCGCCGTAGGCGACAAACCTGAGAGCAAGCGGAACCCGAAGCGGAAGCGAAGCACGGTTCCGCATGATCGCCAACGTCTGAGTCCGTAGGACGAAGACGTTGGGAGCCAGCGAGACGAACGGAGTGAGTCTCGCCGGACCGACAGCGACTCTCGCCGTAGTCGAGGTCGCTGTTCGTCGAGCGACAAGAACAGGGTGACGAACGACCCGTGTCTCCCCGACGCTGTAGACGATCGCTATCGGTACCGCCCGCCGATCAGTACCGATACGTGACGCTGGATGTGTCGGGAACACGCTTCGAGCGAGAGAACGGTCTCGGGTCCGTAGCCTCGGAGCCACGACTTCGTCACAGCCGACGACTCGTGAGTACCAGCTCCACTAGTCGTCACAGGAGCCGCCGTTGATGGCAGCTGCCAGCTCCGAACCGACGGCGTCGTCGCCGAGATACGCGAGGTGACTGCCGACGCTATCGGTCACGTCGACATCGGTGTAGTTCGAGCCGGGATCACAGCCGACTCCTTCGGTCCCGAGTGCGGTGTCACCGAACCCACCGTAGGCAGAGCCGACGGTCGAGTCGTTCTGGGAGTGATAGTTCCGGACTTCACACGCGTTGTTGAGACCGGGGTTCCACGGATCGCCACAGATCTCGGAGCCGTCGGCGGCAGTGCCAAGGCCGGCGACGGTCTCGATCTCGTAGCCGCTCGAGAGCTTCGTCGCGGTCCAGTAGACACAGCGGCCGCCCAGCGAGTGACCGACCAGCCGGACGTTCCCGCCCCCGGCGTCGGAAAAGTCTTCGATGAGGCCGGCGACGACCTCGCCGACGTCCTCGGTATCGCTTTCGGCACCGAAGTAGTTGAGCGTGGTGGCGGGCCACTCGATTGCGACGGTCTCGTCGGGCGTATAGCCGCCGGCAACGAGCGAGTCCCTGACGTTGGTGGCCTGACTCGAGACGGTGGTATCGCCGAACCAGCCGTGAATGAACACCAGCAGTTCGTCCGTGACCGGCAGGTCGTCGTCGGCGCTCCAGCCGAACCAGCCGTCGTCGACCTCGATCGTGTCCGGGCCGAGGGACTGCGCGGACGCCGAGCCGGAGGCGGCGGTCAGTCCCGCACCGCCGATCAACGTCGTGCTGGTGGCCTTCAGGAGGGTCCGTCGGTCGGTCGCAGCTGGAACGTCATTGGACATGTCATTATTTGGCATGCGGACCGATCCTTCGACGAACCGATGATTGTAGTTTTCTTCTCCATACAGAGCGTATTCAAAACCGGGTAGACAGACGACTATCTCCGCGGACGATCGATACCACCGCCCGGGCCCGATAGCCTGACTCGCTCGAGGGCGGGCACAGCCCTCGCCTCGAGTCGGCCAGGCCATACTACTGAACCGGTTTCCACACCGTTCGAACGGCGGCTATGCAATGACTTTCAATGGAACTCGTAGGGAGAGCGATGGACCGATTGGAATACGGCGCGTGCGGGCGCGAACCTGCAAGGTTATATCGTTCGGGCAGAAAGCGGGGGCGTAATGCGTGAGGAGGCGACGGCGTTCGTTCCCGGCCACGTTACGGGCTTTTTCAGCGCCCACCCGGACGACGACCCGACGAAGGCGGGCTCACGGGGCGCGGGACTGACGCTTACGGACGGTGTCGAGGTGACGGTCGAACGAGCGGCAGAGACGACGGTCTTCCTCGACGATGTCGAGATCGAGATCGAACCGGTCGAGACCGTCCTCGAGACGCTCGACGTGAGCGCTCGGATCGACGCGACCTCGGAGCTGCCGATCGGGTCCGGGTTCGGCGTCTCGGGGGCGATGGCGCTCGGAACGGCCCTGGCCGCGAACCGCGTGTTCGGCTGCAAGCTCTCGATGAACGAACTCGTCACGATCGCACACGGGGCCGAGGTGCAGGCCGGGACGGGGCTGGGTGACGTCGTCGCACAGGCCCACGGCGGCGTCCCGATCCGCCTCGAGCCGGGCGGGCCACAGGACAACAAACTCGACGCCGTCCCCGCCCGGGCGCGCGTCGAGTACGTCACATTCGGGGAGCTGTCGACGGCCGACGTTCTCTCGGGCGATACCGAACAGTTGACCGCGGCCGGGCAGGAGGCGCTCTCCCGCGTCGTCGAGGAACCGACGCTGCTGTCGTTCATGTACGCTTCACGGCTGTTTGCCCGCGACGCCGAGTTGCTGACCGATCGGGTCCGCGAAACGATCGCCGAGGTGTCGGACGCCGACGGGCAGGCCTCGATGGCGATGCTCGGCGAAACGGTCTTCGCGCTCGGGACCGGCCTCTCCGATGCCGGTTACGAGCCCTCGGTCTGTGCGACCCACCCCGCCGGTGCGGTTCTGAAGTGAGCGGGTCCCGATATCGGTCGATTGTTGCCACTTTTCGGTGACTGTCGTGTCCACGAGAGACGAGCGCGTTCACGCGCCGTCGACAAGCGCCGGTGCCACGCGACAGATCCGGGGCCCGTCGCGTTTAAGTACGCCACACTCGTATCAGCTGCCATATAGATATATCGAGAAACCGCAGGACGGCGAACCGGATGCGTCTCGCTTTCCGCGATGAGCCGCCGATGGCCCGCTCGAGTCGCCGTTCGTTCCACTGCTATTTTTCACAAAGGTAATACAGAGGGTTCGTCTCGGACCGGTTACTGCCATCCCGTCGTTTCGAGAACGGATATTCGACGGCGGAAATCGACCGCCGGGTTTCGGTGAGAGAGCGGGGCGCTGGAAATACCAGAACCGAAAACATTGGCCAAAAATTTATTATGGTACGTTCGAGTTATCGGGCCAAGTTTCGAAATGGCTTCACGCACTGACATTCACCAAAACCTGTTTCAGTTGTACGAACACTACGTCGGGGAACCCGACTCGAGCAAGGACGTCTACGGCTACTGGCTGTTCATCGTCGGCTACGTCATCGGGGCCGCGGGCGTGGCGACGTTCGTCGTCGGGTACGCAGGCGAGGGGGAGCCGTACACGCTGATCAGGGCCTCCGGGATCACCGCTGCGACCGGACTCGCGCTCTGTCTGTTCGGGATCGTACTGATGTTACCGGTGCGGAAACGGGGAATCCAGGCGAGTTTCGTCGGTCTGCTCGTCTCGTTTGCGGGCGTCGGCTTCTTCGGGTGGGCGTATCCGAACAACTGGCGGGAACTGGGCGTCGACTACAGCGTCGAGGTGATCTCCGTCTACACGTTGGGGATCGGCATCATCGCGGGGGTGACGGCCCTCGTCCCTATTCTGACCGGCCAACGCGGCATGTTCGTCGAAGAGGAAGGCCAGACCGAGGACCCGCCGATCCTCACCGGCGACGCGATGGAAAGCGCCCAATTCGCCGCCTTCCGTGACGACAACGGCGACTGGCAGTGGCACGTCCTCCACCTCGAGGCCCTGGCCCAGAGTACGGAGAGTGCGGTGACGCGGCCGGAGGCCACGGAGGGGATCGAGCGGGTGAAATCCCAGATCAGCTCCGCGGGGCTGATGGAGCTGACGACCTCCGCGTTCCGGCTCTACGAGGACCGCGACGGCACCTGGCAGTGGACGCTCGCGCGCGACGACGGCTCGATCGTCGGTGCCTGTGCCGGCGAGTTCGACGAGCGCGACGGGGCCGAAGAGTCGGTGAGCTTCCTCAAAGACGAGGGGCCGGACGCCGACGTAATCGAGATCGAGGGGGCGGCCTTTACCTACGAGGAGCGCCGCGACAAGTGGTACTGGCAACTGGTCGACGACGACCGCGTGCCGCTGGCCTCGAGCGAGACGGGCCACTCGACCCAGGAACGGGCCGAAGAGGCCGCCCACACCTTCGCCGAACGGTTCGATCGGGCGCGGGTCCTCGACGTCGAGAACGTCGGCGTCGAACTCCGCGAGCGGGCCGACGGCTGGAGCTGGCGGATCGTCGACGCCGCCGACGACGTCCTCGCGACCAGTACCGACGCCTTCGATTCCCGGCGCGACGCCGAGGAGGCGGCCGAGGCACTCTTGCCCGAACTCGAGTCGGCGTCGGTCACCGTGGCCGGCGAGCCGACCTACGAATGCTACGAGTCCGGGCAAGAGTGGCGCTACCGGCTCGTCGACGAGACCGAACACGTAGTCGCGCGAAGCCCCGAGGGGACCGACGACCGTCTCGCGGTCGATACGTGGACCGAGCGGTTCGGCGACAACGCTGCCGACGCCGACGTCGTCGAGATCGACGACGCGGAGTACGAGGTCTATCCGGCCGCAGACGTCGACACCGGCAGCGCCGTCTCGACGCCCGACGACGACCTCCCCGCGGCAATCGAGGAGCCCGAACCGGCGGCCGACGGCGGGACGGCCGTCGACGCCCCCGACGCCGAGGATGCGAGCCCGTGGCACTGGCGGCTCGTCACCGACGACCGCGACGTCGTCGCCGCGAGTACCGAACCACATCCCGACGCCGAGTCGGCGACCGACGCCATCGAGCGGGTCCGCCAGCAGGCCAGCGAGGCGGAACTCATCGAGTTCGAGAACGCCGCCTTCCAGGTCTACGAGGCCGACTCCGGCGAGTGGCGCTGGCGGCTCATCGACGAGGACGGCAACGTCCTGGCCGACAGCGGCGCTGAACACACCTCCCGCGGCGAGGCAGCCGAGGCGATGATGACGCTGAAAGAGCAGGCCCCCGAGGCCGAACTGCTCGAGATCGAGACCGCGGCGTTCGAACTCTTCGTCAACGAGGACGACGAGTGGGGCTGGCGGCTCATCGACGAGGCCGGTAAACTCGTCGCCGAGGACCCCGCGACCCACCCGACCCGCGGAGCCGCCCGCCAGGCGATGAATCGCCTGCTCGAGCATCTCGACTCGGACGTGCGGACGATGGATCGGGCGATCTTCCAGCCGTACGCGACCGAGGACTGGCACTGGCGGTTCGTCCTGCCGTCGGGCGAAACGGTCGCCGTCGACGGCGAGGCACACCCGACCCGTGATGAACTGGTCGACAGTCTCGAGGACGTCCGGACGGCGGCGGTGTCGGCCCGTCGGCACACGATCGGCGACGTCTCGGTCCAGCTCTATGGCACCGACGAGTGGCGCTTCCGGCTGCTCGATCGCGACCGCGAGGAGATCGCCGACGCGACCGTCTCCTACGGCGACCGCGAGGCGGCGATGGACGGCGTCGAGGACCTCAAGCGACACGCGCCCGACGCGCCGATCTTTGCGATCGAGGACGCGGCGATCCGCGTCGACGACGCGGACGGCTGGTCGTGGGAACTCGTCGACGCCGAGCGGACCGTTATCGCCGAGGCCGTCGACTCCGAACCCGATCGAGAGGCCCTGCTCGAGGCGATCGAGGAGGTCCGCCAGCTCGCGCCGATGGCCGGCCGCGTCGACTTCGACGTCGCCTCCTTCGAACTCGTCGCCGACGAGGAGGACCGCTGGCAGTGGCGGCTCATCGACGAGGACGGCCGCACCGTCGCGACCGGCTCCGAGACCCACGAGACGGCCGACGACGCCCGCGACGCCCTCGCGGACGTCCGCGGCCTGATCGAGTCGGCGAGCATCCTCGAGATCGACAGCGTCTCGTTCGAACTCCACACCGCAGAGGACGGCTGGGTCTGGCAGCTGATCGACGAGTACGGCGCGACGATGGCCGAGAGTACCCAGACCTACGAGAACCGCACCGAGGCCCGCGAGGCGATGAACGACGTGAAGGCACAGGCCCCCGACGGCTGGATCACCTTCACCGAGTGACGGCGCCAGCGGCTCGCACCGACTACTGACCTGTCCGTTTCGCCGCGGGAACGCGGCGCTCGCTCGAGTCGACTCGGCGGGCGATCGGGCCGTTTTTTATCGATCGAACCCAGTGATCGATCGTGACCGATTACGACAGCGTCTCCGCCGACGTCGAAGACGAGGAGGAGATCCCGGCAGACCACCCCAGATACCAGGATCTGCTCACTCGTCACCGCATCGAGCGGGGCGTCGAGAAGGGGATCACCCACCTCCAGGGGATGCACGCGGAGGGGCGGGGCAGCGCCTTCGACTATCTGCTCGGCGAGGAGACGATTCCCAGCGCCGACGCGGCCGAACGGGCGGCCGCGGCACACCTCCTGCTGGCCGACCGTCCCGTCCTCTCGATCAACGGCAACGTCGCGGCGCTGGTCCCTGGCGAGATGGCTGAACTCGCCGACGCAACCGGTGCCGACCTCGAGGTCAACCTCTTCAACCGGACGCCCGAGCGCATCGAGGCCATCGCCGACCACCTCCGCGACCACGGCGCGGACGACGTGAAAGGGCTCGAGGCCGACGCGCGGATCCCGAACCTCGATCACCAGCGGGCGAAGGTCGACGCCGACGGGATCTACGCGGCTGACGTGGTGCTGGTTCCCCTCGAGGACGGCGATCGCGCGGAAGCCTTAGACGAGATGGACAAGACCGAGATCGTCATCGATCTCAACCCCCTCTCGCGATCACCGCAGGTGGCCGACGTCCCGATCGTCGACAACATCATCCGCGCGGTACCGAACATGACCGATCACGCGCGTGAGTTGGCCGACGCCGATGAGGCTACCCTCCGTGCGATTATCGCGGACTTCGACCGCGAGCGCGCGCTCGAGGACGCCGAGAAGCGGATCCGGTCGGGCGATCTCTGACCGCACGGTCGCGACTCAGTGGTCGACCGACACCATCGCTCGAGTCGGTCCTGAACCCGCCGATCGGAACCGCCGTTCGGGTTCGGCGCATCGACTCGAGCGCCTTTCATACGGGTTGTGTCCCGATTTCTCGGTGGGACCGCAGGGTAGTCGCGGTCCCACCGGCAATGACTGACAGTAGACCGTATCAGGAGGTATAAATTCCTCCTCCGGTTCCCTCCGTACATGGACGCCTACGAGTTACTCACGCGAAACGCCGAGGAGGTCGTCACCGACGAGGAGGTCCGGGACCTCACGGAGGATCCCGAGGGCAAGCGGGCCTACGTCGGCTACGAACCCTCCGGCGTCCTCCATCTGGGGCATCTCCTGACCGCGAACAAGCTCATCGACCTCCAGGAAGCCGGCATGGAGGTCGTGATCCTGCTGGCGGACGCCCACGCCTACCTCAACGAGAAGGGGTCGCTCGAGGAGATCCGGGCGACTGCCGAGCGGATGAAGGCCCAGTTCCTCGCGTACGGCCTCGACGAGGAGCGGACCGAGTTCGTCTACGGTTCGACGTTCCAGTTCGACGAGGCGTACACCCGCGATCTCCACACCCTTGAGCAGGCGACGACGATGAACCGAGCCCAGCGCGCGATGGCCGAGATTCAGGGCGACGAGACGGCCAAGGTAAGCCACCTGGTCTACCCGCTGATGCAGACGCTCGACATCGAGTACCTCGACCTCGACCTGGCGGTTGGCGGGCTCGACCAGCGGAAGGTCCACATGCTCGCCCGCGAGAAACTGCCGGAACTGGACTACGAGGTCCGCCCGGCGATCCACACCCCCATCCTCGCCGACCTCACGACCGGCGAGGGGAAGATGTCCTCGAGCGAGGGGACCACGATCTCGATGGAGGACTCGACCGCGGACGTAGAAGAGAAGGTCAATTCGGCGTACTGTCCCCCAACGCGGGATCCGGAGCCCGACGACGAGGGCAACGAGCGCGAGAACCCGGTCCTCGAACTCTTCGAGTACCACGTCTTCCCCCGCTTCGACGAGGTCGTGGTCGAACGCCCCGAAGAGTACGGCGGCGACCTGACCTACGAGGGCTACGAGTCGCTGGCAGCCGATCTCGAGTCCGGCGAACTCCACCCCGCCGACGCGAAGGGGACGCTGGCGACCTACCTCGACGAACTGATCGCGCCTGGTCGCGAGAAGCTACGCGAACTCCGGGACTGACCGGGGTCGTCTCTCGTTTTTCGTCACCGCCGCGTCGCCGCGGTCACACGGCCGGCGATCCAGCCGATTGAAGTGATCGCGCCCCCCTTTCGAGGGTATGAACGACACGCGACGCGCGGTCCTCGAGGCGCTTGCCGACGGCCCGGTTTCGGGACCGGAACTGGCCGACGCCCTCGACGTCTCGCGGGCGGCCGTCTGGAAGCACATCGAGGCGCTGCGCGAGGCGGACTTCGAGATCGAGAGCGGGCCGAACGGCTACGATCTCGGCGAGATCGAGGCGTACAACGCACCCGCAGTCGAGTTCGGGCTCGAGGCCCCGTTTTCGGTCGAATATCACGACTCCGTCGGGAGTACCAACGACCGGGCGCGTGAACTCGCGGGCGAGGGCGCGACCGACGTGGTCGTCCTCGCAGACGAACAGACCGGCGGCCGCGGCCGCCTCGAGCGCGAGTGGACGGCGCCGCCGGGCGGCGTCTGGCTGAGCGTCGTCACCCGGCCCGATATCGCGGCCGCGCAGGCCCCGCTGTACACGCTCGCGATCTCGGTCGCGACGGCGCGAGCGGCCCGCGAGGCGGGCGTCGATGCTCGAATCAAGTGGCCCAACGACGTGGTCGTCCCGGTCGGCGACGACGGCGACTACCGGAAGCTTTCGGGGATTCTCACGGAGATGGAAGGCGAGACCGACCGCGTCGAGTGGGTCATTGTCGGGCCCGGCATCAACGCGAACATCGACGCCGACGCGCTGCCCGAGGGCGCGACCAGCATCCGTGAGGAGGCGGGTGACGTCGACCGCCGGCGGTTCGTCCAGCGCCTGCTCGAGTCCTTCGACGACCACCGCAACGACCTCGAGAGGGTCGTTCCCGCGTGGCGCGAACTGGCGTTGACGCTCGGCCAGCGGGTGCGGGTCGACCGCCCCGCGGGCGAGATCGTCGGGGAGGCGGTCGACGTGACCGAGTCGGGCGCGCTCGTAGTCGAAACCGACGACGGGCGGGTGACGGTGTCGGCGGGCGACTGCGAACACCTCCGTCCCGTCTGAACAGTAATCGGTTCGACTGTCATGGATCGGACCGAAACTCGTGATCACTGACAGAGACCAGAGCCGCTCGGCGTGAACACTCACGTCTGCTTGGCACCAACAGCAACGCCGTAAGCGACCAGTGTGGGCGGATCACACGCCGAGCAGTATCGAACAGCCAGCCGCGGCGACCACCCACCCTGCTCCCGTCCACGACATCACAAAAAACGCCTCGCGAGCGCCGGCCTCTGTCCATCCGGAACTCACATCGAGTCGGTCTCTCATCCCTTCGATGGTTCGCCCGAGACCGACTGCCGTCGACCACGCGGTGACGCCGAATCCGAGTAGTAGCGTACCGAACGCGAACGCCGTGTCGGTCGCTGTTCGTGGCGACAGGACAACCAGTAGCCCGAGAGAGATCGTTGTCCCGAGTGCGGCCCCGATCGTCACCCAGCGAGCGGCTGCGGTCACGAGCCGGCGAGTCCGCTCGACGTAGCCCCCCGAGACGGGGACGCCGGGATCAGTCGACGGCATCACGCATGCGTGGATCCAGGGCGTCTCGCATTCCGTCACCGAGGAGGTTGAACCCGAGTACGGTGAGTGCGAGGAACAGACCAGGGAAGAACGACCACCACCACGCGCCCGAGAACAGGCCCCGTGTGACGCCCTCCGAGAGCATCATTCCCCACGAGGGGTCGCCAGGTTTGGCGCCGAAGCCGAGAAACGACAGCGCCGCGATATCGATAATTGCCAGACCGTAGTTCAACGTCGACTGAACGGTGATCGGAGCCAGACAGTTCGGCAGGACGTGACGAATCAGCAGCCGTGGATCGGTCGCGCCGAGTGCGCGCGTCGCCTCGATGTACTCGTCCTCGAGGACTTTCAGCGCTGCGCCGCGGACGACGCGGGCGAATCGCGGCGTGTACACGAGCGTGAGCGCGGCAACAGCACGCCACAGCCCCAGCGACTCGGGGAAGATGGTGACGAGTGCCAGGGCAAGCAACAGCGACGGAAACGATAGAAGCACGTCCATCGTCCGCATGATTATGTTGTCCGTGAGGTCGCCGTAATACGCTGCGATGATGCCGGCAGTGATGCCGAGGAACGTGGACGCGAGGACAGTCGCAGTCCCGAATTTCAGTGCGTACCACGCGCCGTACAGCACGCGCGGGAAGATGTCGCGAGCTTGTCCGTCCGTCCCGAACCAGAACCCGCTGCTGGGCGCTGCCTTCGTCGGATTCGTCCCGAACTGTGTGTTGACGATCGCACCGAGGTCGTACGCGAACCGCGCGTAGATGGCGACGGCGAACATCGCGCCAATGATTGTGAGGCCGATAACGGCAAGGCGGTTCGACAGGAGTTCCGTGAGGAACGGGCTGGCGCGGATACGCTCGATGGTACTGCGCTCGATGTCTGGTGATTGGGTTTCAGTACTCATTGGTCAATTCGTGGGTCGAGGATGGAATACGTGATGTCGACGAAAAGGTTCACTATCGTGTACATGAACGCGAACACGAGAACGGTCGCCTGTACCACTGGATAGTCGCTCTTGTTGATCGCGTCCACGAGCAACGTCCCAATACCGTTGATTTCGAACACCGTCTCGGTCAGGACGGAGCCGCCGAGCATCGATCCGAACTGGATCCCGATGATAGTGATGACAGGGATAAACGCGTTCCGGAGACCATGTTTCATGATCGTCGTCTTCGCGCCCTGTCCTTTCGCGCGGGCCGTCCGCATGTAGTCCTGACGAACGACTTCCAGCATCGATGACCGCATCATCCGGGAGATAAACGCCATCGAGTAGACGCCGAGGACGAGAACCGGCATGAGCAGATGGCGAACTGCGGACTGAAATGCTGCCAGATCTCCGGCCAGTAGTGTATCGATGAGGATGAATCCGGTTGTCGAGTCGATGAAGTGTGTCGATCCGATACGGCCGCTCGTCGGGAGGATACCCAGGAACTGTGCAAACAGCAGGATGAGGAGCGGACCGCTCCAGTAGATCGGGACACTGATGCCCGTAAGTGCGCCGATCCGCGAGAAGTGATCGGTCAACGTATCTTTCTTGACGGCGCTCAGGATGCCAAGGGGAAGCCCGAACAGAAGGCCCGCGATCTGACCGAGTATGGCGAGTTCGATGGTAATCGGAAGCCGATCGGCGAGGATTTCGCTTACGTCGGCGCCGCGCCGGATCTTGTAGGACTCTCCGAACTCGAGCGTCGCAGTGTCTCGGAGGAACCGGACGTACTGCTGCCACAGAGGATCATCGAGTCCAAGATCAGTTCGAACCTGGTTGATGTACTCCTGACTCGCGCGTTCGCCCGCGATTGCGACCGCGGGATCACCTGGCGAGAGTTGGAGGATGGCGAAGACTACCGTTGCTACCCCGAACAGCACCGGACCGAGCAACAGCAGACGTTTGGCAACGAACCGCTTTGAGACCATTATTCTGAGATATGTTTATAAGTTTAAAAAGCTCTCGTCAACTGGCCGTGTTACTCGAGTTCGACCAGGTGGAGGTGCGGCCCACCGATGGCCGAAACCTCGTAATTGCTGACGTTATTGCGGACACCGCGGATCTCGTCGGCGTAGTCGATGAAGACCCACGGAGCCTCGTCGTGGGCGATCTGGGCCGCCTCGTGGTAGAGTTCGGCACGCCCGTCTTGGTCTGCCGTCTGCTGGGCTTCCTCAACGAGGTCCATGAACTCCTGGTTCGCCCACGCGGACCGGTTAGACGTGTTGTAGCCCTCGGTACCCCAGTCGACCCAGTCCTGTCCGTCGGGGGACTCAACCTGGGGATGAAGCAGGACGTAGTAGAAGTTGTCAGGGTCGGCGTTGTCCGTATACCAGCCAGCGAGGGACGCGTCGTGTTTCCCTTCGGAGGTGTAGGTAAGGTAGTCCGAGAACTGTCGCTCGTCGATCGTGACGTCGATGCCGATCTCGCTGAGGTTCGTTCGGATAGTCTCCGCCGTCGGAAGCGGTGCCGGATTGTACCCACGAGCGTTCTGGAAAGTCGTCAAGTTGAACGAGAACCCGTCACTGTACTCGGTCTCGTCCAACAATGACTGTGCCTCGTCAGGGTCGTAGGCGTACGGGCTGAGATCGTCGTTGTGTCCGAACAGCGCCGGCGGACACGGCTGGTCGGCCTGTTCGGCGATGCCCGAGTATACTTCGTTGACGATGGATTCGGTATCGATGGCGTAACTGATTGCCCGCCGGACATCCGGGTCGCGGAATTCCTCCATGCGGGACTGGTTGAGCGACATGTAGCCGACGTTGATCCCCTGCCCAGACTGGACTTCGGCGGCATCGGAACTTTCGACTGTTCCGATGTTGTTGGGTCCGAGGTTGTCGATGATCTCGAGTTCGCCTTCGACGAGGGCTTGCGTCCGCGTGGAGTTCTGGCCGCGCTCGATGAACAGGAGTTCCTCCACGTTCGGGGCATCGCCCCAGTAATTGTCGTTGGGGGTCAGTAGAATACGACCGTTCGAGTCGTCGAGTTCCTCGAGTTGGAACGGACCAGTACCGTTGGCGTCCGTTTTGAAGTCGAAATCTCCCTCGATTCCGTCCTGCGGGAGGACGACGGCGGCGAACATCGCAAGGTTACGCAGGAACGGTGCGTACGGCTGCGTGAGCGTAATGTTCAGCGTATAGTCTCCGTCGGTCTCAACGGAGTCGATCCAGTTCCCAAGCGTGAACGGTCCGTATGCGGACGCATCCTCGAAGTAGTGCTCGTATTCTTCGTCGACGAATCGCCGGTAGGTTGCGACGAAGTCGTCGGCGGTGAAGTCAGAGCCGTCGTCGAACTGCGCGTCCTCGCGCAGTTCGATCGTGACGTCTTCGCCCTCCATCGTCCAGTCGGTTGCGAGACTCTCCGTGATGGCTGCCTCGCCGGGCTCGAAGTCGATAAGGCCGTCGTAAATCTGGTTCGTGACCTTCGAGACTTCGCCGCTGGTCGTGTTCTGGGGGTCAAGGGTGTCCGAATGCGAACTGCGTCCGTACCGGAGCGTCCCGCTGCTCCCGCTGTTCCCACCGAGACAGCCTGACATGGAACTCGCTGCAGTTGCGACGACAGTCGCGCTTCCGGCCGACTTCAGGAAACCACGTCTGGATACCGCATCGTTATGGCCTGACATAGCACCACAACTTGGTGCCATGTATATAATGGTACCGGACAAAATTGGGCGAAAACGATTTACAACTCCCCGTAGGTTTGTATCGAGATAAGCTGAGCAGTTATCGCTATAAAAATATAGTATTGTGGTGGGAACGGCCGCGAATCTGTTCGATCAGTATGCCCGCCCACCGTTCCAATCAGTCTGGCGACGAAGGCCGAGTCGCTTACTCGCTGGGGTTGAAGAGATGACAGGCAGCCGGATGGGCACCGTCGGCGAGTGTGGGGTCAGTTCGTTCGCAGACGCTCTCGAACGTGTCCGCGAGGGCGGCTTCGGCGGCCTCCCAGTCGCCGTCAGCGAGATGGCGGTAGGACTCGTCGACTGCCTCGCGAGCGCGACCCGATAGGGGCCCGTCGAAGAACTGTGCATCAAGCGCGGCGGCGAAGTCGTTGCCACCGTCCGTAACCGCACGCGGCGATGGCGTCTCCTCGGGTGTTCTCTCTTTGGCCGCCTCGAGGTCGATGTCACGGGCTTCGACTCGCTGTCGGTAGAACATGACTTCTCGGTAGCGCTCCTGTTGGATGTCGAGATCCTCGGGCGGGATGATCGACGGGCACCGCGTCCGGAAGTGACAGCCGGATGGCGGATCGATAGGGGACGGCACGTCGCCTTTCAGGATGGTCCGGTCGTCGGTGGCTGTTAGCGGATCCGGCTCGGGGATCGCCGACAGCAAGGCGTTCGTGTAGGGGTGTTTCGGTTCCGCGAATAGCTCGTCGGTGTCCGCAACTTCGACGATCTCGCCGAGGTACATCACGGCCACGCGGTCCGATATATGCCGGACAACAGAGAGGTCGTGGGCGATGAACAGGTACGTCAGCCCGAACTCGTCTTGCAGGTCCTCGAGCAGGTTAATGATCTGTGCCTGCACGGAGACGTCAAGCGCCGACACCGGCTCGTCAGCGACGATGAAGTCCGGATCAACTGCGAGGGCACGAGCGATACCGACGCGCTGGCGCTGCCCACCGGAGAGTTCGTGAGGATAGCGACCATATTGACCCGCGTCGAGACCGACTTCCTCGAGGAGTTGCATGACGCGGCGACGGCGGAGTACGCGCTTCGAGTCGCCTGCAGAAATGTCGACGTGTACGCTCGTGATTCGGCCGTTGTCGCGCGTCACGTCCGTCGTCACGCCGAGCGCGCCCTCGACATCTACGGTGACATCGCCGTCAGCCACGGTGACGGTCACGGGGACGACGGTTTCTCCATCGGTACTCCCGAGTAACGCGTCCACGTTGTCCGCGACGTCAACGGAGACTGCGTCCGGCGAGATACCGGCCGTCGAAACGTCCGCGCGTGTCACCACGTCGGGATCGGTCTCGGGGAGGCCGTGGATCTTCAGCGGCTCCATAATGGTCTTTCCGACGGTCATTCGCGGATCGAGACTCGACATCGGGTCCTGAAACACCATCTGCATGTCCTTGCGCCTCTCCCGCAACTCCGACTTCGAGAGGTCTCCGAGATTATCGCCGGCAAACACTACCGTTCCGTCCGTCGGCCGGTTGAGATGGAGAATGGCGCGACCCGCCGTCGACTTGCCACAGCCCGATTCGCCGACCAGTCCGAGGGTCTCGCCCTCGTGAATATCGAAACTCACGCCGTCGACGGCTTTCACGCTCGGTTGCTCGTCGATGAACCGGTCGAGAATTCCGTCTTCCTGCTGATAGTATTTCCGCATCTTGCGGAGTTCGACGAGTGGCTCACCGATTTCGTGGTCGGTTGCGGACGCGACGCCGTCGTTGCCGTACTCGTCCTTGTCGAAGGAATTGAAGAGACATTTTGCCCGATGATCGACGTCATCGGGACCGTGCTGGCGGAACGGAATTTCGCCCTCGCGACACTCGGGCTGGGCCCACGGGCATCGATCGGCAAAGTGACATCCATCGGGCATGTCGATGAGGTCAGGGACGTTGCCTTCGATAGGTGTCAAGCGGTCTTTCTCCTCCGTCGGGATAGACTCGAGCAGCGTGTACGTATACGGGTGGCTCGGATCGGAAAAGATCTCCTCGACGGGACCCTCCTCGACGATTTCGCCGGCGTACATTACTGCGACCCGGTCGCAGGTCTCCGCGACGACGCCGAGGTCGTGGGTAATCATCAGTACCGACATCCCGAACTCCTCTTGAAGGTCGTCGATGAGGTCGAGAATTTGAGCCTGAATGGTCACGTCGAGGGCGGTCGTCGGCTCGTCAGCGATGAGGAGACTCGGCCGACATGCGAGTGCGATTGCGATGAGGACGCGCTGGCGCATTCCGCCGGAGAACTCGTGGGGGTATTCCTCAAGGCGCGTAGTCGCCTCCGGAATGCCGACCTCGGTGAGGATTTCGACAACATCCTCCATAACCTCCTCGTCGTGTTCGTTCTCTCTGATCGATGGGAGAATCTCTCGGACGGCGTTCAGCCACGTGTCCCGCTTCCGTTCGCCGTACTGATGGAGTCGGAGCGACTCCGCGACCTGTTCGCCGACGGTAACCGCGGGATTTAGGGACGTCATCGGGTCTTGGAAGATCATCCCCATCTCGCTACCGCGGACCTTTCGCATCGCCTCCTCAGGCGCATCCGTTAGGTCGATGACGCCGTCCTCAACCGCGATTTCGTCGGCGTCGACGCCACTCTCCAACTGCTCACGTGCTGCTCCGTCGACGTAGACGAACCCGTTGTCGGCATCCTCAAGGGTGTCTTCGAGGTCGTCCGCGATGACGGACTGCGCCGTCCCGTCATCCAGTCGGTCGGCAGCGGTTTGGAGGGCTGGTGCGAGGTCCGATGGATCGTCGTGAGCAGCGAGATCGGTGGCGATGCCGCGAAGTTCCGGTCCGGCCAAGTCGCCTCCCTGGCCGGATCGAAGGTCCGCGACGAGTTCTCGGACTGCGTCCACGAGTTCGAAGGGGTACGGGACGACGGCATCGTCGAACTCGGCTGCGAGATCCGTGGCAAGTGCCGCGCTCCGCAGGGACACGCGTCCGGCCACGACGTCGCCGGGGTCGTCTACGAGGTCCATTGCTGAGAGTGCGGTTACGCTCTTCCCAGAGCCGGACTCACCGACGAGACCGACGGTTTCACCTTCCTCGACGGTGAGATCGACGCCATCGACGGCCTTGACCGCACCGCGTTTGGTATCGAACTGCGTCCGGAGCCCGGAGAGCGATAAAAGATCGGACATTGACAGCACTTCTCGAGGCAGTGAAGAAATAGCTTGTGGGACTTGGACAACGTTTATCTCCGATGGTACACGCGGTGCAGACATGAGCGACAACCCGGCAAGCGACACCTCGAACAACGTGCAAGCTCAGTCCGGTTGGCAGTCAGTCATCGAGGAGATGGCAGCGATCGCTGACGAGTACCGTGACCGCGGTTGGACGGCCCTCGAACTCCATCCCGGAGACGCCGTACTCGTGGACTCCGAGAAGCGGACGGGACTCGACGTCCTCCTTCCAGGGCCCGAGTACGAGAATCTTGAATCGCTAACCGAGAACTGTTCGTTCGTCGACGTGGACGTGTTTCGCGCGGCGGACAGTAGCATGTTCTACCTGCTTATCGTCGAGAAAGATCCGGAGAGCGAGACGGTCGTGTTCGTTCCCGCCTACTATGATCCCGGTTCCGGACAGCCGAAACTCGATACCATCCGCTCGGACAGCGAGTTCCGATTGTTCTGCCGGCGGCTGAGCGACGATTATATCGAGTTCGTTCACGGGGACGTGCAGCCGTTCCTCCCCGAGGCGCTTCAGAGCGACGAATAGGCCACAGGGCTGTCACGGCGCTGAACGGACGCTGTGATCCGTCGACTGCTTTCCTCGTCGAACAGGTCAGCAAATGGCGTTACTCGGCGGTAAGTCGCGGCTCCTCGGGCCGATCCTCGAGATCGTCGGGATCGACCTGTACTGTCAGGACCGGCACCGAGGCACGCCTGACGACCCGTTCGGTGACGCTACCGAGCAGCAGCCGGTCGATTCCCCCGCGGCCGTGTGTCCCCATCACGATCAGATCGCAGGCCTCGGGTCCGGCCTCGTCGACGATGACCTGGCTCGGTGACCCCTCCCGAACCTCGGTTTCGACGGTGACGTCGTCCGGCGCGAGTTCCGCGACCCGATCGACCGCCGCCCGTCCCTCGCCCCGAAGCGCGTCGCTGACGCCCTCGAGTGCGGTTTCCATCGGCAGCCCGCCGTAGCCGGCGGCGTTCACGACGTAGAGCGCACGGATCGTCGCGTTGTGCAGTTGTGCGAGGTCGAACGCGTACTCGAGGGCCCGTTCGACCTCCCGGGAGCCGTCGGTCGGGACGAGGATGCAGTCATACATTATGCTATATGGTGCCATACAACAGACCACTATATGAGTGTTTTTCTGACAGGAACGACCATCCGTCGAACTGACGGGTTCGCGACCGACCGGTCCTGCCGTTCGCGGGCGAGAGGGAGGGAAACGCTGATACAGCGGCCGCGCCAACCGAGAGGCATGAGCGACAACCCGTGGACGGACCGGATCGTCGGCGAGCGGATGACCGTCGATCAGGAGTTTTCGGCGCGGATCGAGGAGTCGCAGTTCTCCAACCAGCAGTGGAGCCTGATCATGACCGCCACGGAGTTCGAGATCGAACACCCAGACGAGCCCGACCGAGCGCGGATCGTCGCCGACACCGACAAACTCGACGGCGTCATCCCCGAACTCGAGAACGTGCAGGCCGGCATGGGTGCGATGACCGGCGGACCTGGCGGACCCGGCGGATCGGACTCGTCGGGCGGTGGGATCGTCGACTCGATCATGGGCGCGCTCGGTATGGGCGGGGACGACGGCTCCGCCGAGGCCGAGCAGCGGAAAGCGGCCGAGCGGCTTACCCAGGAGTACGCGGACGAACTCCAGTCACACCTCGAGTCGAAGGGTCGTTGGGAGTCGGTTCGGGAGAGCGTCGCCGACGGTCGCTGAGCCGACAATGCGGACACCGGTGGGACGCTCATACGGATTACTGTCGCTGGTTACCGGTGTCCCCGCGACCGTCCTGCGGGGACACCGGTACCGACTGACAGGAAACCGTATCAGTCACCGGCGTGAAACATCGTGTACTCGCTGGTTTCGTAGATGTTGATCAACTCGGTGACCAGTTCGTCGTAGGACTCGTCGTCGACGCGTAGCTCATCCAGCCGTTCGATCGTCTCCGCCTCGAGTTCGACGGATGGCATACCCGGTCGTTCGCCGCCGATCGGCAAAAACACCACGGGGGACCGGCTGTCACCGGAGGCCGCAGTGGCGGTGCATTCGCTGCAAGCCACAGCACCTTTAGGTGCGGTTCCCGACCGTAGAAGTATGACAGACGAAGTCGAGACGACGACCTTCTCGATCAGTTCCGAAGACGGCGCGACCGACGACGTGACGATTCCGTCGGGACTCGTCGACCTCGTCGCCGAGGGAGACCAGACCGACGTCGAGACGGTCGGCGACGTCATGCTGCTGTCCTTCGCCAGCCGCGCTCACCACATCGTCCATCACGGCGAGGACGCCGATCCGGAACTCGAGGCACAGGAGGAACGCGTAATGGACCTCTTCGAGGAGCGGTTCGGCGTCACGTTCGGCGAAGCGACCGGCCACCAGCACTGACGGCACTCGCGGCACCGGCACTGTTCTCTCGATAGCTCACCGCGTAGCGGTCGAAACGCCCTCGAGAACGACGCGATCGGGGTCTATCCGGCAGTCTCGTTTCCGGCGTCTCCAGTCCCCTCGCCGCCGAGGGCCGGTCCGTTAGCTGACGGTCCGTTCGTCTCGGATCTCGGCTCCTCGGCCGCCTCCGGCACTTCCGCCGCCCCCGTCTCACTCGGCGGTCCGGACTCTTCGGACGACGGTTCGGTCCCCTGACCGGGTGCCGCTCCGCCGTCGGTCCCACCAGCAGCGGTAGTCCCCACATCGTCACCGGCCTCCGTCCCGCCGTCCGTGTCCGTCGTCGCCGGCGCGGCCGCCTCGATCACCACCGACGCCTCGTCGTCGTCGGTCGCGACCGTATGCGTCGACGTGCCCTCGGGTACCGACGACGTGAACGGAATTTCGGCCGACTGGCCGCCAGCGAGCGTCACGGTCGCCTCGGCGACCGGCTGCCCGTCGACGCTGTAGGTCACCGTGTCCGTCCCCTCGAGATCCCCCTGATTCTCGACGGTTGCAGTCACCGTCACCTGCTGGCCGGGCTCGGCGCTCTCGGGCGCTGAGAGGTCGGTCACCGCGAGAGTCGCCGGCTCGTCGCTCGCCTCGACGATCACGGTCGTCTCGTCGGTCTCGTCGTCGCTTGCCACCGCGAGCGTGTACTCGCCGGGCTCGAGCGCCCCGGTTTCGGTGTCGAACGCGACCGACTGGCTCTCGCCCGGCGAGAGCGAGACCGATTCGGTGTCGACGACGGTCCCGTCGATCGCGAGCGCGACCTCTTGCGTGCCCGCCTCGCCGCCGACGTTCTCGATCTCGCTTTCGACTGTGATCTCCTGTCCCTGCTCGACCGGACTGGTTACCGACGCGATCGAGACGGCGAACGCGGCGGGCTCGGACGCCCCGATCTCGCCGGCGGGCGGCGTCGCGACGGTCACCGGTTCCTCGTAGCCGTGGTTCGTGAAATCGGCCCGCCAGACGAGGCGCTCGGCGTCGCTCTCTGGCGTCCACTCGACGGTGAACTCGTGTTCGCCGGGTTCGAACCCGCTCGGGGGCTCGTCGGTAGTCGTCCCCTCGACGAACTCGCTGTTCGCCGCGACCGCCGCGTCGTTGGGGTTCTCGTAGCCGAACGTCACGTCGATCGCGTCCCCATCCGCCGTGGGCTCGGTCTCCTCGACCGACAACGACGGGAGTTCGGGCCGGGCCTCGTCGTTACAGGCCTCGAGGTCGGGGTTCGGGTGATCGATCGACGCGAACGGGGCCGCCTCGGGCGAACTGATCCCGGAGATGTAGGTCCCGAAGGTACCGTAGTCGGGAACCTCGACGGTCACCTCGTCGCCGTCGGTCGTGACGTTCCGTTCGTCGCCGATCTCGAAGACGATCGTCCCGTCGAAGGGGGCCTCGACGTTCTCGCCGGCGGTGACGAAGTCCTCAATGATGGTGTTGCCGAAGCCACCGGAGGTGTAAAAGCCCGTACTCGCCGCGACGCTCTCGCCCGCCTCGAGTTCGGCCTCGACGACCGCCCGCGAACAGTTCGTGAACTCGACGCCGAAGTCGGGGACCGCCCCGTCGACGGTGTAGGCCACCTCGTCAGTCTCGATCGGCGTGCCGTCCTCGGCCGCGACGACAGACACCTCGAGCGTCGCGTTCTCCTCGAGGGGCGGCTCGAGGGCGATTTCCCGCGGGCCGATCGTCTCGTTGGCCGCGAAGCGCTCGGTCTCCGCGAGCCGACTTCCGTTCTCGTCGGCGACGGTCAGCGCGTACTCGACGGAGGCGTTGGCCGAGGTGATCGTCAGCGTCTCCCCGTCGCCGGTCTGGTCGGCCACCGAGAGGTTCGCCGTCGGCTCGCCGGGCTCGGGCTCGACGACCGCGTACTCGATCGTGTCGTTCGCCAGGATCGCGTCGTCCGCGGCCGCTCGAACGGAGACGTCGACGCTCGCGTTGTCCTCGAGGGGCGGCTCGAGATCGATCGCCGTCTCCGCGATCGTCTCGTTGGCCTCGAACGGTTCGCTATCGACCCGCTCCCCGTCGTACTCGGCCGTCAGGACGTACGGTACCGTCGCGCTCGCCGCGTCGATCTCGAGGGACTCGCCTTCGCCTTCCTGGTCGTCGACCGACAGCGTCGCTTCGGGCTCGGTGGTGCCGTTCGCGACGGTGTACTCGATCGTCTCGTTCGCGAGCGTCGCGCCGTCCTCGCCGACGATCGCTACCGCGACGCTGGCGTTCTCCTCGAGGGGCGGCTCCAGCTCGAGCGTGTGGTTCGTCACGTTCTCACCGGCCGCGAACGGCTCGCTCCCGACGGTTTCGTTGTCGTACGCCGCAGTCAGGACGTAGGGAACGGAGGCGTTCGCCTCGTCGATTGTCAGCGTCGTCCCGTTGCCCTCCTGATCGTCGACCGACAGCGTCGCCTCGGGTTCGGCGGGCTCGTCGGCAACGGTCACGAACGCACCGTCGAGGACCGGCGCGCCGCCCGCGGTGACGTACGGCACGTCGTCCTCGCCGTCGGACTCGACGTAGCCGAACGCCTCGTCGCCGTCGGTGTCGTGGTGGACGACCGCGACAAGCGGGCCGCTCTCGTTCAGCGACTCCTCGAGGTCGACGGTCACGTTCTCGTGATCACCGGCCTCGAGGTAGCTCGAGACGCCGACGATCGCGTCGGGATCGGTGTCGACGGCGACGCCATCGTAGACGGCGACGAATCCGCCCTCCGAGAGCGAGACGTCGTCGACGGTGACCGCGTCCCCGTCGCTCTCCTGATCGGGGAAGTCGATCGACGCGGTGCCCTCGATCCGGTCGACCGTCTCGATGCGCTGCTCGACCTCTATCTCGACGTGCTGGCTGATCACCGTGACGTCGGCGGTATCCTCCGAGACGGCGTAGGCGGTCGCGTCGGCCGCGGCCTCTTGCGTTATCGTCTGGAGTTGCGTAATACTGATCCGCTGGGACTGGACGGCTCGAGCGGTCTCCGTCGCGGCACTGCTGGCAGCCACCTGGACCTGCGTGACCGACGCGTCCTGTGCCTGAACGAGGGCCCCGCTGGCACTGCCGTACGCGAGCCGCTGGACCTGCGTCACGTCGACGAGTTGCGTCTGGCTCACTGCACCCTGACCAGCACCGAACGCGGCGGCCTGGACCCCCTCGACCGTCACCGACTGTCGCTGCACGGCTGCCGTTACCGCACCCTCCGCGGCCCCGACGGCCGCGGCCTGGATCTGTGTGACCGACACCGACTGTCGCTGGACTAAGACCCCGCCGGCGCTCCCGTCCGCGGCCGCCTGCACCTGCTCGACGGTCGCGTCCTGACTCCCCGAGATCGCGCCTTTCGCGGCACCGAAGGAGGCCTCCTGTACCTGCGTGATCGAGATCCGCTGGACCTGCTCGATCCGGATCGACTGCACCTGCGTCAGCGATCCCCGACCCGCGCCCCGGGCCGCGGCCTGCGTTCCCTCGACCGACACCCGTTGTTTCTGGACGAGTGCGCCTTTCGCCGCCCCCGCTGCGGCCTTCTGTATCTGCTTGATCGTCACCCGCTGGCGCTGCTCGGCGTCGACGCGCTGGCCCTGTCTCGTCTCCGTCCGCTGCTCCTGTCGCAGATCGATTCGCTGGCGCTGCTCGAGGGCGGCGGTCGTACTCCCCTCGAGCGCGCCGGCGGCAGCGCCGGCCGCGGCGTGCTGGACGTGGTCGAGGGTCACTCGCTGGCGCTGCTCGACCGAGATCGACTGATACTGCGTCAGGACACCGTAGGCGGCCCCCTGTGCGGCCTCCTGAATCCTCGGGACCGCGCCGACGTCTTTCGCGCCCGCCTCGCTGGCGGCCCCGGCGGCCGCGCCCCTGGTGGCAACCTGCAATTGCTCGACGCTGACGTACTGACTCTGGGCGATCGCGCCGTGTGCGGCCCCCCAGCTCGCGCTCTGAAGCTGGGTCGCGTTGGCCGACTGGGACTGCGTGAGCGCCCCGCCGGTCGCGCCGCCGACCGCGTACTGGACCTGCGTGACGTTGACCGACTGTTGCTGTATCAACGTTCCGTGAACGGCCCCCGCCGTCGCCGCCTGCACCTGCTCGGCCTCGACGGTCTGAGACTGCGACACCGACTGGCGCGCACCCTCGAGCGCCGCCGCTCGCTGTGCCTGGGTCACCTCGACTCCCTGGGACTGGACGAGCGCGATCCCCTCGCTGACGCCCTCTTCGACGGCATTCTCGCGGTCGCTCTGTGCCGCCGCCGCGTTCGTCCCGCCGGCGTCCGCGTCGGTTTCCGTCCCCTCGGTCTCGGGCGACTCCAGCCGTATCGGATCGAACCCGTTTCCGCCCGCCGCGTCATTCCCGCTCTCGTTCTGAAACTGTGCCTGTGCCTCGGGACCGGGTGGCGACGCAGCGTCCGTCTCCGCTCCCGCGTCGGCCCCGCCGATCCCCCCGAGCCCCCCGAGCAGCGGCACGGCGACGACGCTGGCGATCATCGCGGCGGCGATCACCACGACCGCGGCGATCCGGCGGCGGCTCATCGGTTGCCCCCGCCGGTCGCCGACGCCACAGTCACCGCCGCCGTCCCGTCAGCGATGCGTTCGGTTGCCCACCACCCGTTACGGCCCCGCTCGGCGCTCGCAGTACGGACTCCCATCCCACATCACGGGGTCGAAGCGAGCCATAAGCACGGCCGGTCGTTTCGGTTAGCACGGCGGCACAATTAGGGATTACCGCTTTCCGGTCCGCGAGAACCCACCGTAGGTAGCCTCTCTCACCGCTTTCTCCCACCTTGAGCGGTGTCCGGGACCGTCACGCGAACTGGAACGAAGCGCCCTGTTTCGGCCGGGCCGTCCCGGCTCGAACCGCCGCTCGAGCCGTTCTGTCACCGGCCTTACTGGAGGTTTCGGAAACCGAAGTATTGATCCGGGTTTACGAGAGAGCGGGGGTATGGCAACGGAACGGAATTCGGTCGAGTTAGTCGACGACGACGCCGTCCGCTCGTTCGCACGGGCGGCCGTCCTCGCGGCACTGATGGGGGCCGCGGCCGTGGTGGGATCGATCCCGATCCCGTTGTCGCCGGTCCCGATATCGCTGGGGGTCCTCGTGGTCTACCTGATGGGGCTGTATCTCGGCCCGTACTGGGGGACGGTCTCGATCGGGCTCTACCTGACCGCCGGCGCGATCGGGATCCCGGTGTTCGCGAACGGGACCGCCGGGATCGGCGTCCTGATCGGTGAGACCGGTGGCTATCTCTGGGCCTACCCCCTCGCCGTGATACTGATCGGGCTCGCGGTTCACGGCACCGACGACCTCGCGGACCCCGCCGACACCTCGACGCCGGTCATCGCCGCGGTGTTGCTCGCGGCGCTGATCGTCATCTACGGCCTCGGGACCGCGTGGCTCGGGTACGTGCTGGAACTGGGTACGATCGAAGCGCTCCAGCTCGCGGTCGTCCCGTTCGTCCCGGGCGACCTGCTGAAGATCGTCGCCGCGATCGCGATCGTCAAGGCCGGTCGCATCGATCCGACGTGACCGTCCGGAGGGTGAGCCGATGATCGAGTTTCGGTCTGTCTCGTACGCGTTCGAGGACGTTTCGGTCCTCGAGGACGTCTCGCTGACGATCGAGGACGGCGAGTTCGGCCTGCTGGCGGGAGCAAACGGCAGCGGGAAGACGACCCTGTTGCGTCACTGCAACGGCCTCTTGACGCCCGACAGCGGCGAGGTACTGGTCGACGGCACGCCCGTTTCCGACGACCTGATCGCCGCGCGCTCGAGCGTCGGGATGGTCTTCCAACACCCCCGCGACCAGTTCGTCTCGGCGACCGTCGGTGCGGACGTCGCTTTCGGCCCCGAAAACCTCGGCCTCGAGCGAGCCGAGATCGATCGCCGCGTCGACGCCGCCCTCGAGGCGGTCAACATGGCCGGCCGGGAAGACGACCGGATCGACGCCCTCTCGGGTGGCGAGCAGTCCCGGGTCGCCATCGCGGGCGCGCTCGCGATGGACCCTTCCCACCTCGTCCTCGACGAACCCTTCACCGGCCTCGACGAACCCGCGCGCCGCTCGGTCCTCGAGCGACTCGCGGCGCTGTCGGCCGACGGCACCGGGGTCTTGCTCGCGACTCACGACTTGCGGGACATACTGACATTGGCCGACCGGGTGATCGCGATGCGGGACGGACAGGTGGCCATCGACGGCTCGCCCGACGACGCGCTCGAGGACCTCGCTGGCCTCGAGGTCCGCGTTCCAGACCGGTGATCACGATGACCGAACTGTTACTCCCACCACGCGCGTTCGGGGGCTGCCGATGCTGACCTACGAACCGGACGAGACGCTGGCCCACCGGCTCGACCCCCGGAGCAAGCTGGCGGTCCAGATCGGGTTCGCGGCGACTGCACTGGCCCATCCGACGCCTCGAGCGTTGCTGGCGCTGTCGGCGGTGACCGTCGTCGTACTGGCCGCGGCGCGTGTCTCGCTCCGCCGGACCGTCGCCGCCTACCGGTACGCGCTCGTGGTCCTCGCGATCGCGCCGGTGCTGGCTGGCGTCACGATCGGCTCCCCCTGGTTCGACCGCGCGGACGCCCTCACGTCGGGGCTGGCGAGTTATCGGGTCCTCCTCATCCTGCTGGTCAGTGCGGCGTACGTCCGGTCGACGCCGGTCCGGGACTCCCGGGCGGCGATCCAGCGGACGATTCCCGGCAAACCCGGGCAGCTGCTCGGGATCGGGATCGCGCTCGTCTTTCGGTTTCTCCCCGTCCTACAGGGCGATCTCCGGACGATCCGCGAAGCGATGGCCGCCCGGCTGGGGACCGAACGCGGCACGATCGACCGGATCAGCACGGTCGGGATGCTCGGACTGACGCGGGCCTTCGACCGGGCCGACCGCCTCTCGCTCGCGCTCCGCGCACGGTGTTTCGCGTGGAACCCCACGCTGCCGCCCCTCGCCTTTTCCCGCCTCGACTACCCCGTCCTCGCGTTCGCCCTCTGTCTCGCGCTGTCCGCGTTCTACTGATCCTCGCGCATTCGCGACCGCTCAGAACTGATATTTCCCCACTCGAGCCGTCGGTCGCGGTAAACACCGTCCTCGAGCCGCCCCGTTCTCCAGTGGCGGGTTCGGACCGTCTCGGTCCCACCATCATCGATTTGATATCGCTGTAATTGGTTTATCCGCGGTCGGCAGTGGGGCGCAGATCCACCGGCGGGCCGCTACCTGACCTCCCGGTCACCGACCACAGCCAGCACGTAATCCGTCGGTAGGATCCCGTTACGATGATATTCACTGCTCTTAACGAATACCCGCCGGCCCGCTTGAGACGGTAATGCGCCGCCGTAATCTCCTGATCGCCGGACTCGGCAGTTGCGTCGCGGGGTGTCTCTCGCGTGAGTCGACGAGTGCCCCGCGCAACGACTCGACGGGAATCGAACCGGACGGAAACGGACCGAGCGACGTCGACCCGGACGACGACCCCGCCGAGGACGCGGCGTCCGACGCCGTCGATCCGTCCCCGCTCGAGGACTTCGAGGACCTGTCGCCGTGGACCAGCGACGGCGGAACGCTGACCGCTGACGACGCGACCTACTACAGCGGGACACAGGCCGCGCGGATCGATGTCCGACCGCGGGACAGGCGCGGCGCGATCCGCAGGTCGTTCGCGGAGCCGGTCGATCTGACCGGCGACGGGCTCTCGCTGGCGCTCCGTGCCACCGCAGCCATCTACCCTCGGATTCAGCTGTTCGATACCGACGGCAACCGGCTCGACCTCCGCGCACCGGTTCGTGCGGGAGTGCCGTTCCAGTCGTATCCCTTCGGGATCGATCACGACGGGGGCTGCGATCGCTCGGCCGTCAGCGAACTCCGGATCCTCACCTATACGGGCGGTGGCGAGTCGCTGTCGCTCTGGTGTGACCATCTCGCGCGGACGCCTCGCCCCGACACTCCCGTCGTCCTCTTCCAGTTCGACGACGGTAGCGTCACCGACTACACCCAAGCGGCACCGATCCTCGAGTCACATGGCTACCCCGCGACGACGTTCGTCAATCCGGACGCCATCGGGGGACGCGACGCGCTCGATCTCGACCAACTCGCCGAGTTACAAGCCAGCGGGTGGACGGTCGGGAGCCACGCCGATAGCCACGACTCACTTTCGAGTCTCGAGCCGGCGATCCAAGAAGCGCGTATCCGCAGGGGTAAGGAGTGGCTCGTCGACCACGGGTTCGAGGGTGGTGCCGAGTACTTCGCCTATCCGTACAGCGACTACGACGCCACCACGCTCGAACTCGTCGACGAGTACCATCGGCTCGGGTTCGCCGCGGGGTGGCCGGCGACCGGCCGGGTCCCCAACCGGCTGCTGGCCCCGCGGCGCGGCGACCCCGACCCGGCCGAAGCCAGGCGGCTGCTCGATCTGACGATCCGTCACGACGGTGTCCTCACGCTGCTCTTTCACTCGATGGGGGACCTCGCCGACGCCGAGTACCACGTCGACGACTTCGGGGCGATCGTCGACTACGTTCACGAGAAAGAACGCAAGGGAGACCTCGAGGTGTGTTCAGTGGCGGAGTTCGAGTCGCGCCTGGTCGCTGCGGAGTCGCCCGCTCCCTACAGATAGCCGCGTCGTCGGTCAGCGGGTCGCTCCGGGCGTGACGTTCGTCGCAGAAAGAGCCGGAGGAGGGATTTGAACCCTCGACCTAATCCTTACGAAGGATTCGCTCTGCCAGTCTGAGCTACTCCGGCGCGCACTCGATTATAGGACCGATACCGATCATAAGGGTTGCGAATCGATCCGGTCATGGGAGGGAGTTACGCCCTCGAGCCCGTTACTCGAGTCACCGCTCGAGGCGCACGTCCAGACAGACGTTCAGCTCGTGGGGGGCATACGAGCGGACGGTGTGGCGGGTCTCGACGGTGACGTTGTACTCGGGTTCGGCGGCCGCGCGGACCGCCTGCTCGCCGGGCCCGAACGGGTCGTCCTCGTGCTGGATGTCGTAGTAGTGGAGGGTACAGTCGTCGCCCGCGAGGGTGACGGCTGCCTCGAGGAGCGCGTCGGCGCTGTGGGGAAGGTTCATCACGAGTCGGTCGGCCCAGTCCGCGTACTCCGTCGCGACCTCACGAACGTCCTCGTTGATGGCGGTCACCCGCTCTTCGACGCCGTTGCGGGCGGCGTTCTCGCGGAGATACTCGATCGCGTCGGGGTTGAGATCGACGCCGACACACGTCGCGCCGCGTTTGGCAAACGGGATCACGAAGGGGCCGACGCCGGCGAACATGTCGAAGGCTCGTTCGTCGCTGCTCACCTGTTTTGCCACGCGGTGGCGCTCGGTCGCGAGCCGCGGCGAGAAGTAGACTTGGGCGAGATCAAGCAGGAACTCACAGCCGTACTCGCGGTGGACGACCTCGGTGTTCTCGCCCGCGAGCAGTTCCCAGTCCCGGACCCGCGTCTCTCCCTTGACCTTCGAGGCCTTGTTCAGCACCGTCTCGACGGGGAGATCCGACTCGAGAACGGCGTCGGCGATCGCTCGCGCGCGCTCGGGATCGTCCTCGTCGATGAGCGCGGCCCTGCCGAGCCGTTCGTAGGTGGGGTCGAACGCGAGCAGGTCCGCGGGCGTCGTCTGCTGGTCGCGCTCGCTGACCGTCCGAGAGACGATCTCGCCGCCCGCGAGCAGTTCGTCCGCGGCGTCGGGATCGGCGACTGGAATGTAGAGGCGACCGTCCTCGACGGCGATCTCGTAGTCGTCGTCGATCAGGTCCGCGTCGGCCAGCGCCGACCGCACCGCTTCCCCCTCCTCGCGGGCGACGCGAACGCACGGGACTTCCATACCCGAACTGGCCGGCCGGTCGCCGTAACGCTGACGTTTTCGCCGACGATCGGCGGGAGAGTACTGTAAATCAATTACGGATATATAGAACAGTGTGGTCGTCGGGAACGTTTTCCGCTCGCCGCACGAACGTTCCTCGAAATGGACGGGACGCGACTCACGACCGTGGAGACGGTCCACGAGAACCGGTCGTGGCTGTTTACGATCCGCGATCAGTACGGCGAACCCGACGAAGCGATTCTGGTCCCCTGTGAAGAGGGGGTCGAGGCATGGATCAATCGCTGTACGCACGAGGCACAGCGGCTCGACACGGGGCGCGGTGTGGCGATGCGTGACGGCCAACTCATCTGTCCGAAACACGGTTCGATGTTCGACAGCTGCTCGGGCTACTGCGACAACGGCGAGGCGGCCGACACGACCTTGCCCGCCGTCGACGTCACCGTCGAGGACGGTGTCGTCTATCTGACCGACGACGACTTCAGCTTCGCCCACGAGGGCGAAATCGAAGACGAAGACGAGGACGACGGCCCGGCGTCGACCTCCCACATCGGGTTCTGACCGGTTCGTACCGGCCCGCGACGGGCAGTCGTCGTCTCGAAAACGTATTCCGCGAGCTACGACTACGACCCCGCATGCTCACCTTCATCGGCCTCGGGCTCTACGACGAGCGATCGATCACCGTCGAGGGCCGGGAGGCGCTCCGGGCGGCCGACCGCGTTTACGCCGAGTTCTACACCAGCGAACTGATCGGGACGACGATCGAGGACCTCGAGTCCCACCACGACATCGAGATCGAAGTCCGTGACCGAGCGGGCGTCGAACAACACCCCGAGGACATGCTCGAGGCAGCGGCGGCCGAGGACGTGGCCTTCCTGACCGCGGGCGACACGATGATCTCGACGACCCACGTCGACCTGCGCCTGCGGGCCCACGACCGCGGGATCGAAACGCGGGTGATCCACGGCGTCACGGCTCAGACGGCCACCAGCGCGCTGACCGGCCTCCAGAACTATCGCTTCGGGAAGGCGACGACGCTGCCGTTTCCCTACGCCCACGGTGCCGACGGCCTCCCCGCGAGCGTGACCGAAACGATCGACGCGAATCGGGCTGCCGGGCTTCATACGGTCGTTTACCTTGATATCAAGGTTGGACGAGGTCCAACCAGCAGTCAGAACGCGTCGCGTTCTGACGACAAGATCGGCCACGAGCGGACCGACGAGGACGAGTACATGACCGCCGACGTCGGCGCCGAGTTGCTCGCCGCGGCGTATCCCGACCTGGTCGGGGTCGTCGTGGCCCGCGCAGGTAGCCCCGACCCGCTCGTCGAGGCCGGGACCATGACCGAGCTCGCGGACCGTGAGTTCGGCGACCCGCTGCATCTGCTCGTCGTCCCCGGCGAGTGTCACTTGCTCGAGGCAGACGCGCTCGAGGAACTGGCCGGTGCCGACAGGGATTCCCTCGATATCGCCTGACTGCGACGACCGGGGACGGACGCCGGGGGATTTACGGTCGGTGCGGGTAAGGATGGCCCATGAGCGGTCCGGCGGCCACGGACGACGGGCGCGACGCCGAGGAGTCGGCGGCCGGCGAGCGGGACGCCCTCGATCGGGAGACCCTCGAGTTGGCCCGTGAGGAACTCCGGTCGACGTTCGACTATCAGGTCGCACGCGTCCAGGAGATCGACGAGAAGGCGATCGAGATCCTCAAGGCGAACCTCCTGTTGGTCGGGCTCGTCGTCACCGGCGGTTCGATCGTCGTCCAGACGACGATCGATATCGCGCCGTTCGTCAACGCCTTCACGATCGCCAGTGCACTCCTGCTGTTGATTTCGACAGGACTCGCGGGCGTGACCTACACCGCCTCGAACCTCCGGGGCGGGATCGACGGCGACGCGGTCGAGGCCGCACTCGCGACGGCACGGGCCGATCCGGCCGCCGACGCCGACCGGTTCGAGGTGCGACTGCTGCGCAGCTACGGCCGGTGGATCGAGTACAACGCCCGGGTGACCGCCGTCAACGACATGTTCGCGACGATCACCGTCCTCATGGTAATCGCCGCGTTCGTCTACGCTGTCGCCGGGATTCCGGTCGGCGTCGTCGACCCGTCGGCGCTCGTCTCGGCGCTTGCCTTCCTCGTACTGACGGCCGTCTTGCTGTGGCTCGGGGCGTTCGCGTACTACATGGACCACCTCGGCGCGAGCGACGACCGCTGGGAGGGGACCTTCGACGGCGTCAGGATCTCGAAGGGCGTCACCCGCAAGCGCGGCCTCTCGACGTTGCGGACGATGCGCAGCGAGGGCGCGACCGACGAACGGGAGGAAGCGGCGGCCGATGCCGACGCGATTTCGAAGCGGAACTCGGAGTCCTGACCCGTCACACCGCAGCCACGATCTCAGCCCCGAAGCACTGACTCGAGCCGATCGCCGAAGTCCCCCGGTACCTCGAGATGGGGAGCGTGGCCGGTGTTGCCGAAGACGATCTCCTCGAACTCGCCGCCGCGGTCGGCGTAGCGCTCGCAGACGGCACGGGTCTGGTCGACCATCGGCTGGGGCGGGAAGACGTCCTCACCGGGCCAGTCGGGGAGCTCCCCCATCCGGCCGAGCGTCCCTAGATCGAACAGCGAGGCGTTCGAGACGATCTGATCGGAGTCGCCGCGAATCCACAGCACGGGCGGCTTGGCATCGGCCTCGATCTCAGTGATTCCCTCGAGGTCGCAGTACTTGGGCGAGATGGCGTTGTTCACCCCGGTTTCGCCGGGGGCGATGCCGGGCCAGTTGTCGCTGGGGTTCGACGAGCCGGGGTAGTTCCCATCGCCGGTCGCGGTATCGAGCATCCCGGTCAGATACGACTCCTCGCGCTCGGCGTCGAACTCGTGGGTCGGATCGACGTAGTAGGTTCGCAGGACCTTCCGCGGCGAGGTCTGGCCCTCGACGCCACGGTCGCGATCCGCCAGCCCGGCGACGAAGGCATCGTTGCCGATCCCGCCGCCGGAGCCGGCGTAGTCGTCGAAACACGGCGTTCCCTCGAGGTCTTTCGTCCCGCCGAAGCCGTACGGCGACAGCGGGTTGACGAGGACGAGGGCCGCGACCGCCTCGGGGTGGTCGATCGCGTACCGCATCGCGACCCCGCCGCCGTTGGACCAGCCCACGAGGACGACCGGCTCCGCGAGGTCGAGATCGCCGAGCAGGGCGTCCAGGTCCCGCTCGAAGTCGCCGAGCCCGTTCGTCGCGTCGACCGGTTTCGGCTCCGAGTCGCCGTACCCCCGGAGGTCGGGTGCGATCGCCCGGTGGCGGCCGGGGAGGGCCGCCATCACGTCCTCGAAGAAACGGGAGGACGACACGTTTCCGTGGAGGAACACGACCGCCTCGCCCGCGTCCCCGGCCCGGTCGGGCTCCCCCGACTCGAGATAGTGGGTCCCCAATCGCTCCGTTTCGACGAACCGTGAGTCGACCCCGGCGAGGGTGTCGTCTCGAGACATGGCCGCCGGTACCACGGCCCCCGTGATAACTCTCGGGCCGGAACGGGTTTCACACCGCCGTCGCGGCGGACTCATACGGTTTCCTGTCAGTCAGTACCGGTGTCCCCGCGATCGTCCTGCGGGTACACCGGGAAACAGTGACAGTAATCCGTCTCAGTCGTCCGCCGTCACGCCGTCGGGGGACCGCCGACCGGAGCGACGGCGGAGCGTCCCGCCGATGAGGGCGGCGACCGCGGCACAGGCAGCGACGACGACGAACAGCACGGTCGGCGTCGATCGCGTCAGTACGAGTCCGGCCAGCGACGAGCCGACCGCACCGACGCCGAAGATCGCCGTATACGAGTAGCCAAAGGAAAGTCCCCGCGCGTCGGCCGGTGTGTACGCCGAGATCGCCTCCTGATTGATCGGGGCGATCATGAAGGTGAGAAAGCCGAGGGTTCCCCCGACGACCAGCAGCGGCGCGAGCCCCGCATTCGTCGACGGGACGAACGCGAGCGCGACGGCGGCGAGGGCCGCGTAGCCGCCCAGCAACACCGTCTCGAGTCGCGCGCGGTCGACGAGTTTGCCCCCGACGTACTGACCGACGCCGCCCACGAGCAAGAGCCCGGAGTAGACGTACTGGCTCGGTTCGAACGAGCGGCCGCCAAGCGCCACCGGGTCGAACAGCGACAGATCGGCGAGGACCTCCGGCAGGAACGTAAACGCCGCGCGGTAGTAGACGCCGTAGAGGATCCCCGTCGCGAAAACCAGCGCGAAGCCGACGGTAAACAGCCGCCGCGAACTGGCGACGAACGCCGCCAGACTGCGCGGCTGCTCGCGGTCGCCATCGGGGGCAGCCGCGTTGCGGGCCGCGCTCCCGGCGGTCTCGTCGAACTCGAGTCGCCAGCCGACGGCCGCTGCGGCGAGAGCGGGAACGAGCAGCAGGGC